>JASFLG010000111.1:0-9808 GCA_050118205.1 Pseudomonadales bacterium | reverse complement strand
TATGCCGGTAGATCCGGGCGCGCCTCGTCGGTATCCACGCCGTAGTAGTAGTCGACGAGATTGCCGGTCTGGTAGGTCGCCGCCACAGACGGCGTCAGGGTCCACTTGCCGCGCTGCCACCGATAGAGGTAGGTGAGCTCGAACTCCTGTCCGTCATGGCGTGACAGCAGATCCGTGAGCGCCCGGAAATTGAGCTCGCCCCAGTTCCCGGTGAGGGAGGCGGCGATCCCCGTATCCATGGTCTGGGACCGATCGCTCAGGCCGTCGAAGTAGTCGCTCGCCTCGGTCTGCAGCCGGTCGAACCGGTAACTCAGCAGCAGATCCACCTTGAACGGTCGCTGCTTCCACAGATGCACCCCGAACTCGGTCCCGTGGGAGAACAGGTAATCGCCCTCGTACAGATAGAGGGGGACCAGATCGTAGTTGTAGTCGCTGTAGACGCTGCCGACGTTGTCGATACCGAGATAGGGGCTCTGGCCGAAACGGGCGGCGTAGCCGATCCCTACAGATCCGGACTCCGTATCGTGGAACGGTGTCCGGGTCAGCAGCCAGTCAGCCTGAGCCGCCGGCGCGAACAGACAGGGCAACAGGGGGAGCAGCAGGGTGGCGAGCCATCGTCGCCAGTAACGTTTCAGTGCGTGAATCCCTGTTTCTCCATGACCTGTTTTCTCCATCCAAGCGCTTCTGTGACGCTCTCGACCGGCCCGGCGGCCAGCCGGCGACGGCATCATACTGGTTCGGCCGGCGCAGGCCAAACGGGCGTCGGGCAGAGGGCTCAGGGTCAGAATGGAATGCCGAGCGCATCGGCGATCGCGGCGGCAGCGCGGCGATGACCTTCAGCGCTCAGGTGCCCGATGGAGCCGCTGTCGCGCACGACGTAGAAGCGATGGGCGACGTGCTCCGGCGACGTGTCGGCCAGAAATGCCCGACCGAGATCCACCACCGGCACCGATGTCTCCCGATACAGAGACTGCAGGTGCCCGCTCATGGCCGCATGAAAGGGGTCCGGGTTCGTGAACGACTCTCCGCGGGGGATGTGCACGATCAGCAGACGTTGCGGCGGCCGGATCGATCGTGCGAGCGATGCGAGCACATGCCGGGCGATCCGGTCGCCCGTCTCGAAAAACGCCGTGTGCACGTCTTCGAGCGCGACCAGACGGCTTCGCGCCATCTCGAGCAGATAGGAGGTGCCGGAGAGGTCGCGGGCGATCCGTTGCAGCGACTCCGCCGGACCCGGGACCGGCTGGTTGGCGATGATCATTCTGCCGCCCCGCTGCTCGAAGCGGGGCTTCGCCCGATAGGTGAATCGGAGCGTGGCGCGCTCGTAGTCGGAGACGTAGATGCCGAAGAGCACGATGTCCGGGTCGAGCGGCGCGCCATAACGCTCGAGCTTCAGGAAGCTCTGATCGAGCCCGTAGCCGGGGACTCCCAGGTTCAGTGCCTGCACCCCGTTGTTCGCCGCGTCGAGGAGTGCGGTGAAGTTCTCGTCGGCCGCGACCTCGTTGCCGTAGACGAAGGAGTCGCCGACGGCGACGGCGCGCAGACCCGGCGCCGGTGGCAGTTTGGTCATGCCGCGCGCGCGCGTGGCACCGTAGCTCGCGTCCCAGCCGAGCCAGGGGTCGAAGCTCCCGAGCGCATCGGGATCGCGTTCGCGGTTCTGTGCGTAGAACTTCAGCGCGTTGCGCTTCTCGGCCAGATCGACGTGCTCCGGCGCGTCGGGCAGGAGATTTTCCGGATCGAGAAAGAGGCGCAGGCACGCCTCCAGCACCGCCAGCGTCAGCAGCAGCGAAACGCCGAGCAGCAGCAGGTTGCCCCCGGCACGGACCCATCCGCCGCGCATCAGGGCCAGTACTTGTCGCGCAGCACCCGCTTGTAGAGCTTGCCGGTGGGCAGTCTCGGCAGCTCCTCCATGAAGTCGATCGAGCGCGGAATCTTGTAGGACGCCAGATGTATCCTGGCGAAACGGGTGAGTTCCCCGGCCAGCGCGGCATCGCCCGGGGTTCCGGGTGCCGGTTGCACCACCGCCTTGACCTCCTCGCCGAACTCGTCGTTAGGTACGCCGAAGACGGCGACGTCGGCGACCTTGTCGTGCAGGATCAGCGCGTCCTCGATCTCCCGCGGGTAGATGTTCACACCGCCCGAGATGATCATGAATGCCTTGCGATCGGTCAGATAAAGGTAGCCCTCCTCGTCCAGGTATCCCACGTCACCGAGCGCGGTCCAGTTCTCGTGCTGCGGGTGGCCCGACTCGGCCGTCTTGTCGGGCGCATTGTGATAGACGAACGGGCGTGCCGGCTGCTCGAAGTAGATCAGTCCGGACTCGCCCGCGGGAAGTTCCGCGCCCGACTCGTCGCAGATGTGGATGACACCGCTGCGTGCCCGGCCGACGGATCCCGGGTGAGCGAGCCACTCCTCGGGGGAGATCACCGTGGAGCCGTTGCGTTCCGTGCCCGCGTAGTACTCCCAGAGAATCGGGCCCCACCAGTCCATCATCTGCTTCTTGATCTCCACGGGGCACGGTGCCGCCGCGTGGATAGCGCAGCGGTGACTGCCGAGATCGTACGCTTCGCGCACGGGTGCAGGGAGCTTCAGCATGCGGACGAACATGGTCGGTACCCACTGGCTGTGGGTGATCCGCCAGCGCTCGATGTTCGCGAGTGACGCCTCCGGGTCGAATCGCTCCATCATCACTACCGTGCCGCCCAGGGCCAGGGTGCGCATGCAGTAGCCGAAAGGCGCGGCATGGTAGAGCGGCGCGGGGGACAGGTAGATGCTGTGCTCGTCGAACCCGTAGGGGCTGGTCCTGTCGAGCCCGGGAATGCCCTCTGCCACGGGTCTGCCGGTCAGCGGTCGCTTGATGCCCTTGGGCCGCCCGGTCGTGCCCGAGCTGTAAAGCATCGAGTCACCCATGAGCTCCTCTGCCACGGGCCGGATCGGCATGGTCGCGGCGGCGGCCTCGAAGTCTTCCCAGCCGGGTGCAGGCGGGCCGCTGAGAAAGCGGTGCGGACAGTCTGGGGTCAGCTCGGCGAGCTGCTCGGGCTCGGTCACTGCGGCCGAAGCGATGAGCACGACGGAGCCCGAATCCTGCACGATGTAGGCGGCCTCGTCCGGCGTGAGATAGCGATTGATGCAGGTGATGTAGAGACCGGAACGGAACGCCGCCCAGGCAATGGCCAGATAGTCCAGCCGGTTCTCCATGAGAAGCGCCATGTGGTCGCCTGTGGTGAGACCCTGGGCGCGAAGCAGTTGCGCAATCTGGTTGGAGCGGTCATTCAGCGCCCGCCAGCTGACGGACTCACCCGTCGCGGCGTGCACGAGGGCGGGCGAGTCCCCCTTGATCGCGGCCCAGTGTCCCGGATACATGGCGGAATCCTAACCGCACCCGCGTCCGTCGCGGAAGTGGGAAGCCGTGGCGGTGCGCTTGCACGGAAACCGGGGAGAGGTCAGAGTTTCTTCTCTGCAGAAGGGGGGACTCGTCGAATGGCAACGGCAGACGGAGCAGCGGTGCGGCGTACCGGACCGCTGTCGGACGTGACCATCATCGACTGCACCATGGCGCTCGCCGGTCCGTTCGGCACCGGATTGCTCGGCGACCTGGGGGCGGACGTCATCAAGGTCGAGCCGCCGAAAGGAGATACGTCGCGCAGCGTGCCACCGTTGCCGCCGGATTACGCCAATCCGGGAACCGGCGGGTCCGACTGTGACTTCGGCGGCTACTTCGCGAGCATCAATCGCAATAAGCGCAGCATCGTGCTGGATCTGAAGGACCCCGGCGATCGCGAGGTGCTGCTCGGTCTGTGCGAGTCGGCCGACGCCATCGTCGAGAACATGCGCGTGGGCGTAATGGATCGGCTCGGTGTCGGCTACGACAGTGTGCGGCAGCGCAACCCGGCCATCGTGTATGGCTGTATCCGCGGCTTCGGCGATCCGCGCACGGGGGAGAGCCCCTATGCGCACTGGCCGGCCTACGACATCGTCGCGCAGAGCATGGGGGGCCTCGCGCACATTACCGGGCCCGAAGACGGGTACGGCTATCCCTGCGGGGTGAGCGTCGGCGACATCTACCCCGGAACCCTGCTGGCGCTGGGGGTGGTGAGTGCCGTTCACCATGCACGGCGTACCGGCGAGGGACAGTTCATGGACGTGGGTATGTACGACGCCGTCGCGTTCCTGGCCGAGACGGTCATCGCGAACTACGGCTATGCGCGCGCGAATCTCGGACCGCGTGGCGAGCACCACCCGAATCTCTGCCCGTTCGGTCTGTTTCCGGCGAGCGACGGGGCGGTGTCCATCGCGGCACCCGGTCCCGGGCACTGGCAGGCCCTGTGCGAAGCCATGGGCCGCAGCGATCTGGTGACGGACGAGCGCACGAAGAACACCTATCTGCGCCGGCAGAACCAGGATCTGGTACTCGATGTCATCTCGAACTGGACGGGGGTCCGGACCAAGGCGGAGATCGTCGCCGCCCTTGGAGGCAGGGTGCCCTGCGGGCCGGTGAACACGGCGGAGGACATCTTTCTCGACCCCCACGCGGCGGCGCGCGGGCTGATCAGCGAGTTCGAGCTCCCGGGGGACAACCCGCCGGTCGCCATCGTCAGCAACCCCATCCGTTACACGGCTACCCCGACCGGGTTCTATCGTCGTGCGCCCCGGCTCGGCGAGCACGGGGACGAGATACGACAGCGGGTGCAGACGTCCGGTGCAGCACGTGAGGGTTCCGCGCCGCCGCCAGGCGAGGATTCGGGTCAACAACGGTAAGGGTCACCAGAGGCAGGTAAGGGGGGATTTCAGATGCGACGTTTCGAGGACAAGCGGGTCGTGGTCACCGGGGCCGGCTCCGGATTCGGCGAGGCCATCGCCCGGCGCTTTGCCGCCGAGGGGGCGAGGGTGGTGGTGGCGGATCTCAACGCCGATGGCGCCCGCCGGGTGGCGGCTGCCATCGAGGCGGAGGGCGGCGTGTGTGAGCCGGTCACGGTGAACGTGGCGGAGGAAGGCCAGGTGGCGGCAATGATCGGTCGCTGCGTGGATGCCTGGGGTGGCCTCGACGTGCTGGTCAACAACGCCGGGTACTCGCATCGGCAGAGGCTGCTGTGGAAGATCAGCGTGGAGGAGTTCGATGCCGTGTTCGCGGTCAACGTGCGTGGGGTCTTCCTCGGATGCAAGCATGCGGTGCCGGTGATGATCGAAGGTGGCGGCGGCGCCATCGTGAATATCGCTTCGATCGGCGCCATCGCGCCGCGACCCGGGGTCACTCCCTACAACGGCACCAAGGGCGCGGTGCTGACCATGACCAAGGGGCTGGCACTCGAGACCGCGCGGCACAACATACGGGTCAACGCAGTCAATCCGGTGGCTGCGGCCACCGGGTTCATGAAGACGGCGACGGGGGAGGACGAGCTCTCGGACGAGCTCCGTGCCAATCTGATCAGCACGATCCCGCGGGGGCGGCTCGCCGAGCCTGCGGATGTTGCCGGGGCGGTGACGTTTCTGGCCTCGGCCGACGCCGATTTCATAACGGGAACCGCCGTCAATGTGGACGGTGGTCGGAGTGTCTAGGAGGCGGCCGGCGCGCTGCCAGGCGCGGACAGGACGTGTACACTCCCCGATCCGCGCCGCGCTCCGCGGCGCCCCGAGCAATACACGCAATCTGGTGGAGGAGTAGCCGTTGCAGGTAGATATCGAAGAGCTCAAGTCGAAGTACCTCGATCTGGAGTTCGACCGCAAGGATTTCGTGCTGGACCCGGAGAAGGTCGTCACGGTGGCCAGGATGTCCGGCGAGAGCCTGCCGCAGTTCTGCGATCCGACGCACCCCGATTTTCAGGCACCGCCCGCATTCATCGCGAGCCTCGCCGCGGGTCGTCACCTGCCGATCGACTTCCCGAATCTGGGCGGGATTCCCATGGACGGCGGCAAGGCGGTTACCTGCATCAAGCCGGTGCGCCCCGGGGAGCCTCTGACCGGCCGTACGCACCTGCACGACATCTACGACAAGTCCGGGAGGTCCGGACGGATGATCTTCCTGGTCTCGCGGATGGAGATCTTCGATGCGGCGGGTGAGCACGTGGCTACCAGCGATTCGCGCATGGTGGTCCGGGAGCGCTCGTCATGACCGTCGCGACCATTGCCGACGTGGCGTTCGGTGCTGAGCTGCCGCCGTTCGAGCCGGACACCTCCCTCGCGGCCACCGGCGCGTTTGCCGACGCGGTGGGCTGGGGCCTGGGCGGCCGCTTCAAGGATCACGAGAAGGCACGCAAGGAAGGTCTGCCCGGGGCGCTCGTGCCCGGCATCATGGCCATGGGGTTTCTCACCAGCATGATCCACCGCTGGTCGCCGGTGGCCGAGGTGACCTATGTGGATACCGTGTTCCGGGCGCCGCTGATCGCGGACGAGCCGTGCTTCATCAGCGCGGTGGTGACGGATGTGGACGAGTCCGCCTGCACCGTGCAGTTGGATCTCACCGTCAAGAACGCCAAGGACGAGACCCGCGTGTTCGGCACCGCCACCGTTCAGCTGCCGGCCGCCTGACAGAACACGTATACGAGGAGAAGGCACAGTGAGTGACTACGAGACCATCAGCATCGAGAAGGACGGCGCCGTCGACTGGCTGACCCTGAATCGACCCGAATCCCTGAATGCCATCAACGTGGCCATGGTGACCGAGCTGCGCGACTATTTCGGCAGCCTGTACGAGGACGACAGCGTCCGCATCGTGGTCATGCGTGGTGCCGGGCGGGCGTTCTGCGCCGGGCTCGACATCAAGGCCTCCCAGGAGCGTGGCAGCGACAATCCCTGGGGCGGTGGCATGGGTTTCCAGGGCTACCTGGCCGAGGTGTACATCCGCATGCGCCGCTGCCCGCAGCCCATCCTGTCGCTGGTGCACGGACCGGCCTGCGGCGGCGGTTTCTCGTTCGTGCTGGCCGCGGACATCCGTATCGCGGGCGAGAGCGCGCGGATGAACGCCGCCTTCATCCGTCTGGGGCTGTCGGCCTGCGACATGGGCTCGAGCTACTTCCTGCCACGCCTGGTGGGCACGTCCGTTGCCTCGGAGCTGATGCTGACCGGTCGTTTCATCCACGCCCAGCGCGCGCTGGCCACGGGCCTGGTCTCAGAGGTGGTGCCAGACGCGGAGCTTGCCGAGGCAGCGAAGCCCTACCTGCACGAGATGCTCACCACGTCACCGATGGGTCTCCGGCTCACCAAGGAGGGCCTCAACTTCGCCATCGACGCACCCGGGCTGGAAGCGGCCATGGCCATCGAGAACCGCAATCAGCTCATGTGCTCCGCCACCGAGGACGTGAAGGAAGGCATGCGAGCGTTCATCGAGAAGCGGGACCCGGTGTACACCGGCCGCTGAAGCACGCGAGGTAGTCAGAGTGGACAGGCGCGACACCCTTATCAACGCGTACCGTCAGATCATCGAGCAGGTCGACGATATCGGCCGTCCGGGCGTTCTGGACACGCCGAAACGGGCGGCGGTGGCCATGGAGTTTCTCACCCGTGGCTACCAGCAGACCCTGGACGAGGTGGTCAACGGTGCGCTCTTCGCTACGGATAACCGGGAGATGATCATCGTCCAGGACATCGAGCTCTACTCGTTGTGTGAGCACCACATGCTGCCGTTCATCGGGCGCGCTCATGTGGGTTACATTCCGGACGGGAAGGTTCTGGGACTGTCCAAGGTCGCCCGCATCGTCGACATGTTCGCGCGGCGCCTGCAGATCCAGGAGCAGCTCACCTTCCAGGTCGCCAACGCCCTGAAAGAGGTAACCGGCGCCCAGGACATCGGCGTGATCATCGAGGCCCAGCACCTTTGCATGATGATGCGCGGCGTCGAGAAGCAGAACTCCAGGATGAAATCTTCCGCAATGCTTGGCGCGTTTCAGGACAATCCCTCGACGCGCATGGAGTTCCTCAACCTGCTGGGACGGTAGCGCCCGCGTCATCGTCCCCTGAGGTACGCCGGCAGGCCCGAGGTCCGCTAGGCTGCCGAGCGGCCATCGGCCGCATTGCCTTCCATGGCCAGTTGCTTCAGCGTCAGGCCGGCAAGCGCTTCGTCCCGCGACGTCCGTGCAGCTTTCTCGATGGCGTCGATGTGCGGCTCGTGCAGCTCCGGTGGTGCATACGTGTCGGCGGGCTGGAACGTGGCAAGCTGCTCGAGAACCTCGGCAACGGTAGTGGCATCGAAGGGTACGGCAGGCACGTAGCCCGGCCTGGGGCCTTCCGTCTCCGCGAGAATCCCCATGCTCACCAGGCGGCTGAGGCAGCCTTCCAGAGCGTGCTCGGGCATGGCGTGAATTCCCGCCAGCTCCTCCAGCGTGTAGGCCGGCCCTTTTTCGTAGTACCGATGACCGATCCGGGTCAGCACGGAGAGCGTGTAGGCTGCGCTCTGCTCGGGGTTGAAGTGAATCTGCCGCAGTCCGGTAGCGACGATGGCCGGGTGCTGGGTGTAGAAGGCGATACTGGCGCCGATGAGCAGGATCATCCAGTTCAGGTACAGAAAGATCATGAAAAAGATGGCCGTGGCAAAAGTGGCATAGACCAGCTGGTACTTGGATGTGCCGGCGGCGTAGGACGCGAAGCCGAAACTCAGAAGCTCCCAGAGAACGCCGCCGACGATGCCGCCGATCAGCGCCGGGCGCACCTCGACCCGTGTGTTCGGAATGAACGCGTAGAGAAACGTGAACGCCGTGATCACGAAGGCGAATGGCAACATGTGCGCAACGACCTCGATCGCCGATCCGACGATGGGGATGTCCTGCAGCCCGGTCATCAGCGTCGTGTTCATCACCGACCCGGTAGCGGCGATGGCGGCGAAGATGAGCAGCGGACCGATGGTGATCGCGGAGAGGAACGTGGTGAACCGCTCGCCGAAGGTCCGTGGGGTGTGGATGCGCCAGGCGTAATTGAACGCCCCCTCGATCTTCTGCATCAGCGAGACGACCGTATAGATCAGAAAGATCAGGCCGACCGCGCCGAGCACACCCACGTTCATGTTGTTCACGAAGGTGATCAGGTTGTGGGTGAGCTCGGCGGACTTCTCCTCGCCCAGGGGCGCGAGCGCCGAGCGCAGGGTGTCGTCGAGCCGGTTCTGCACGCCGAACCCTTTCAGGATGGAGAAGCTCAACGCGAGCAGTGGCACGATGGAGAGCAGGGTGGTGTAAACGAGGCTCATGGCGCGCAGGGTCAGCTCTCCACCGACGATGTCGCGAATCACCAGGATCAGGGTTCGCGCGGCGCTGATCCCCAGGCGCTGCCACCACGGCGCGGCGCGCCAGTCGCGCTCCCACAGGTGACGCTGCTCCAGTTCTCTGAGGCGATCGAACATACCCGTCCCGAATCCTTGGTCGTCACAGAGAAAGGCATTTTCAACCGGCGGTCAACTGTCGGTTCGCACCGGTGGCGGAGCTTGCTGGTATATTGAGCGGCTGGTCGCGGGAGGGAAGGCAGCCATCAATCCGGAGTTTCGAGCGTACCTGAGCTCCACCGCGTTCTCCGGCATGGCGTTTTCCATGCAGACCCTGCTGGTGAACTGGCTGCTGATCGGCGTGCTGCTCCTGCCGGCCGGCCAGGTGGGCATTCTGCAGGCGCTTATCGGCATACCGGGCATCTTCCTGATGCTCTGGGGGGGAGCGAGCGCCGACCGCACGGATCCGCGCTCGCTGCTCGTCCGGGTCTACTCGGTGTCCCCGTTGTTGCCGTTGTTTCTGCTCGTTGTCGATCAGGTGAACGCACTCTCGGTCTGGGCCGTGGCGGTGTGGGGCGTGGCCATGGGCGTGATCGTCTCGTTCTCCGCGCCGGCGCAGCAGGC
>JASFLG010000110.1:0-9887 GCA_050118205.1 Pseudomonadales bacterium | reverse complement strand
GACCCGGAGACCTCGCGGCTCATGGAGTCCGTGCTGCGTCGTGACGGCGTGGACGTGCTTCTCGGGCACCGCGCCGTAGCGGTGGAGGCATCCGACACCGGGCGCGGCGGAATGCTGGTCGCGGAGGGGGGGGAAGGCGGCGCCAGCACCCGTATCGAGTTCGACCGGATCCTCGTTGCGGTCGGGCGCCGGGCCCGGGACAGCGCGGGGCTCGCGGCGGCGGGCGTTGCCCTGAACGGGGACGGCACCATTGCGGTGGACCGACACCTGCGTACCAGCCTGCGGTCGGTGTATGCGTGCGGGGACGCGGTGGGCCCTTATCAGTTCACCCACATGGCCTCGCACCAGGCATGGTATGCGGCCGTGAACGCGCTCTTCGGACGGATCTGGAAGTTCGCCGCGAACTACGACGTGGTCCCCTGGGCAACCTATACGGATCCGGAGGTGGCCCGGGTGGGTCTTTCGGAGCGGGAGGCGCGGGAGAAGGGCATCCCGGTGGAGGTCGTGCGCTACGACCTGGACGACCTGGACCGGGCGCTCACCGAAGGTGCGAGCGAAGGTTGGGTGAAGGTCCTGGTCAAACCCGGCACGGATAAAATCCTCGGGGCCCAGGTCGTGGGCCTGGAGGCGGGCGAGCTCATCGCGGAGTTCGTGCTGGCCATGACCCATGGTCTGGGGCTCAAGAAGATCATGGGTACCATCCACGTGTACCCGACCCGCATGGAGGCGGCGAAGCTGGTCGCGGGCACCTGGCGCCGGGCGCACGCCCCGGAACGCATGCTTGGCCTCGTGGGTCGGGTGTTCGATCGTCTGCGTTGAGCGCAGACCTGCGTTGAGCGCAGACCCGCGTTGAGCGCAGACCCGTGCTGGGCCTCAGGCGGGCAGCGTCTTCTTCAACCGGCGGATCTGGCGTGCGAAGGTGGCCGGATCGTTGGTCAGCCGGGCGAGCTGCAGGCTGCCATAGAGCGTCGACAGGAGCTCCGTCGCCGCCCTCGCCGCCCGTTTGGGTTTCAGTCCCGCGTCCTCGAACGTGGCTGCCAGGCGCCGGCGCCAGTCTTCGTACTGGTCCGCGATGCGCGCCCCATACACCCGCCCGGCGCTGCCCTGGGCGAGGACGGCCAGCAGGCAGCCGCGGTCGCCGTCCCGCGTGTAGGACTGGAAGCCGTCGATGAAGGCAGCCAGGCGCTCGTGGGGTGGCGCCTCGGCGGAGAGCCGCGCGAACGCATCGTGCTCCAGGACTGCCACCGATTGCCTCAGGAGCGTCGCGGCCATTTCGGCCTTACCGCCGGGAAAGTGGTGGTAGAGGCTCGCTTTGCTCAGGCCCGTGGCGCCGGCGAGTCGCGCAAGAGTGGCGCCGTCGTAGCCGTACTCCGCGAAGACCTCACCCAGAGACTCGAGCAGGTCCGGACGGTTGTGGCGGGGTGCTGGATCGCTGGCCATGGCCTCATGCTAGCAGAAGGCGAACGATCATTCGTTCGGCCCGTGGCGTTGCTCACGGAGCCCGTCGCGTTGCTGACGGAGCCCGTCGCGTTGCTGACGGAGCCCGTCGCGTTGCGACGGGGTGACGAACGTGCCAAATTGTTCGTTCGGGACTGACTTTTGCACTGACAGACTGACAGAAAGGGGTGAGATGTGAAGTTTGGAATTTTCTACGAGCACCAGCTGCCTCGGCCGTGGGACAACGGCGCTGAGCAGCAGCTGTTCAATGACGCGCTCGATCAGGTGGCACTGGCCGATCGGCTTGGATTCGACTACGCGTGGGAGGTGGAGCACCACTTCCTCGAGGAGTACTCCCACTCCTCCGCGCCGGAGGTGTTTCTGGCCGCGTGCTCTCAGCGCACCAAGAACATCCGGCTTGGGCAGGGCATCCGCCAGGTCATCCCCCAGTACAACCATCCGGCCCGGACCGCCGAGGTGATCGCCACTCTGGATCTGGTCTCGAACGGGCGGGTGGATTTCGGCACCGGCGAATCGTCGGCGGAGCTGGAGCTCGGCGGCTTCGGCATTCCGGTGGCGGAGAAGCGCAAGATCTATCTGGAAGCCACGGAGCAGATCTGCAACATCCTGGCCATGGATCCGTATCCCGGCTACAAGGGCCGGTACTTCGAGATGCCGTGCCGTAACCTGGTGCCGAAGCCCGTGCAGAAGCCGCACCCGCCGCTGTGGGTCGCCTGCTCGCAGCGGGAGACCATCCGCATGGCGGCGCGTATGGGTATCGGGGCGCTGACCTTCGCGTTCGTTGACCCGATGGAGGCGCAGTCCTGGGTCGATGAGTACTACGGCATCATCAAGTCCGAAGCCTGTGTTCCCATCGGTCACGCCATCAATCCGAACATCTGCATGGTGTCGAGCTTCTCTTGCCATCATGACCGGGAGACGGCGGTGGAGCGTGGACTGCTCGGTTTCGAGTTCTTCGGCTTTGCACTCGGCAGCCTGTACGGATTCGGTGAGCACAAGCCCGGCAGGACCAACCTCTGGGAGGAGTTCAACCGGGTCCGGGTGCCGCAGATCGAGCAGGAGGTGGCGGACTACGCGACCCCACTCACCGCGGCGCGGGGCGGCATCGGCACGCCGGACGACCTGCGCGAGCACCTCCTGAAGTTCGAGCGGTGCGGCGTCGACCAGGTGACGTTCATTCAGCAGGCGGGGCTCAACAAGCACGAGCACATCTGCGAGTCGCTCGAGCTCTTCGCCGCCGAGGTCATGAACGAGTTCAAGGAGCGGGAGGCGGAACGGGAGGCGCAGAAGATGAAGGAGCTCGCGCCTTACCTGGAAGCCGCCATGGCACGCAAGATTCGCATGCCCATGCCGGCGGACGACGAGCTGCCCACCTTCATGGCGCTGGGTCGTCGTATCACCGAGGAGAGCAAGGAAGCGCCGTCGATCTACGAGCGCCCGGCGGCAGGCTGACGCGATTGGGATGGTTCAGCCGCTGGCGCCGGAAGCGCGCGGAGCTCGCGCGCTTCAAGTCCCGGAGTCGCCGCGAGGTGTTCGACGAGATCTACGCGCGGCACAAGTGGGGCGGCGACTCCCGCTCCGGCAAGGGCTCGGGCATGGAGCGCACGTTCCGGGTACGCGCCGCGTTGCCCGGATTGCTCGACGAGCTCGGCGTCACCTCCATGCTCGACGTCCCCTGTGGGGAGCACGACTGGCTGGCCACCGTGGACCTGCGTGGCTGCGACTACATCGGCTGTGACATCGTAGCGGACCTCATCGAGCGCAACCGCCGGAAGTACCCGGAGCGTCGGTTCGAGGTGCTGGATCTCTGCGAGGCACGGCCTCCGGATGCGGATCTGGTGCTGTGTCGGGACCTGCTCGTCCACCTGAGCTTTGCCGATATCGAGCGGGCGCTCGGGAACCTGCTCGGTGTTCAGGGCCGCTATCTGCTCTGCACGACCTTCCCTGGCGTCGAGACGAATCAGGACTCTGTCACCGGCAAGCATCGCCGCCTCAACATGACCCGGCCGCCCTTCGACTGGCCGAGGCCTTCGCGCCTCATCGAGGAGGGGACCGAGACGGAGCAGGTGCACGGGAAGTGCCTGGGGCTCTGGGAGCTGCCGGCGCTTCGCGCGATGCGCACCTGAGCCTGCCGCGGACGGCGATCCGCCCGGTCTCAAGGCCGGGGACATTCTGCTCGCCGTGAACGGCTCGCCCGTCGCCAGCGCCGGTGAGGGTTATGGCGCGCCGCTCGAGTTGGGTGAGGATAGCGTGGGGGTCGAGGTGCTCCGCGATGGCGTGCGTGAAAGCGTGACCGTGGTACCCCGAGCCGCTGGCACGGGACCGCACACCATCACCATCCGCAAGGGCGACCTGGATGATCTCGACATCCGGGTCATTTCCCCGGAGTCCCCGGAGTCCCCGACGCCCCCGGAGGCTCCGGCGACGCGCTGAGCGCCTCCAGCGCGGCGGACCGCTCGAGCCACCGCTCTTCCGCTGCGTCCCGATCGCGGCGCAGCTTTCCGGCCTGTCTGAGCAGGGCATCGAGCTCGTCGGCCGGCAGTCCCTGGTATGTCTCCGTGTCGGCCAGTCTGCCTTCCACGGCCTTGAGCTCCACGCTGAGACGTTCGATGTCCGACTCGAGCCTGGCGATTTCCGTCCTGAGAGGCTTCTCCTGCTCGCGGCGTTCCGCGGCGGCGCGACGCTCGGCCTTCTTGTCGGCCGGTTGGCGTTCGCTCCGGAGATTCTTCCCGACCGCATGTGCCGGCGCGCCCGCCTCCGAGTTGGCTGGATTGTGCGTCCGGGTGTAGCCATCCAGTCCCGTGGTGAGCCGGCTCACCGTCCCGTTCTCCACCAGCCAGTACTCGTCGACGGTCCGGTCGAGCAGGCTGCGATCGTGCGCGACGATGATCAGCGCCCCATCGAAGTCCTGCAACGCCACCGAGAGCGCATCGCGCATATCCAGGTCGAGGTGGTTGGTCGGCTCGTCGAGCACCAGCAGCGCGGGGCGCTCGCCGGCGATGAGGGACAGCACCAGACGGGCCTTCTCGCCGCCCGAGAGGGTGGCGATGGGGCGCTCGATCTTCTCCTTCGGAAATCCCCACGTACCGAGATAGTCGCGACAGGCCTGCTCACCGAGGTCCGGGCGTTTCTGCTTCAGGGTCACGAGCGCCGTGCGATCGGCGTCCAGGGATTCGAGCTGGTGCTGGGCAAAGTAGCCGATGGGAGCGTGACGCCCGGCCACCCGTTCCCCCGAGAGGGGTGGGAGCGCGCCGACCAGACATTTGAGCAGTGTCGACTTGCCGGCCCCGTTCTCGCCGAGCACGCCGATCCGCGCGCCGGGCAGGATGGTCTGGTGCACGTTGGTGAGCACCGGCACGCCGTCGTAGCCGATGCTCACGTGATCGAGACTGAGCAGGGGCGTGGACATCTTCTCGGGCTGCTCGATCACCAGATGATAGGGCGAGTCCGCGTGCACGGGCGCCACTGCTTCCATCCGTTCCAGCGCTTTCAGCCGGCTCTGCGCCTGGCGCGCCTTGGATGCCTTGGCGCGGAACCGCTCGACGAAGCTGGTGATGTGGGCGATCTCCCGCTGCTGCTTGCGATAGGCGGCCTGCTGCAGGGTGAGCGCCTCGGCGCGCTGCGTTTCGAAGGCGGAGTAGTTGCCGCGATAGGTGTCTGCGCGCCCGTCGTGCAGATGAATGGTGTGGCTCGCCACGTTGTCGAGAAAGGCCCGGTCGTGGGCGATCACCAGCAGCGTTCCGGCATAGCGCCCCAGCCATGTCTCGAGCCACAGCGTCGCTTCCAGATCCAGGTGGTTGGTCGGCTCGTCGAGCAGCAGCAGATCGGCTGGCTTGATCAGGGCGCGGGCGAGGTTGAGACGGATGCGCCAGCCTCCGGAGAACTCGGCGAAAGGTTTGTTCATCTCTTCGCTCTTGAATCCGAGACCGTGCAGAATCCCGCCGGCACGTGCTTCCACCTCGTAGACCCCCAGATCGTCGAGCAGAGAGTGGCCGCGGGCGATGGCCATGTTGTCGCCCGAGGCTTCTGCAGCGGCGAGCGTCTTCTGGGCTCTCCTGAGCGCCTCGTGCCCATCGATGACGTAGTCGATGGCGCGTCTGTTCGTGACCGTCACTTCCTGCGCCATGTGCGCCACGCGCCAGTCGCGGGGCAGCTCCACGTCGCCGGCGTCCGGCTGCAGACGTCCCAGGACGAGATCGAACAGCGTCGATTTGCCGACGCCGTTGCGTCCGACGACGGCGACTTTCTGACCGGCGTGCACGGACAGGCTCATGTGGTCGAAGAGCGTGACCAGATTACGCTTCAGGCTGACATCGATGACTTTCAGCAAGGGGAGAATGTCCGGGCGCCGGGCCCGGCGGCTCAGGCGCTCAGGGAAGCCTCATCCGCCCGGCGCGGTGCAGCCTTCGGCCGGAGCCTGAGATCCTGCACGGTCTGTGCGGATGCCCTCTGCTGGCCGTCGATCCAGCGGATGAGCTTGTGCCAGGCCGGGGTCTCCTTGCGGGCCGCGCGGGACTCACGCATGTCGACCACGCCCTGTCCGATCTCGGCCCCTTCCGTGTAGACGGGGCTATCGCGGAACGTAGCCACCGCAGGCACGTCGAGGCAGCCGAGAAAGTGGGTGAGCTTCTCGAACGTGTGTGTGTTCGGCTGCACACGATTGGCGATCACGCCGACCGGCCTCGGGTCGTTGCGGAATGCTCGATGCGTGAGCAGGTTTGTGATGAAGCGGCTGCCCGCGCGGATGTCGATGGACGAAGGTAGAAGCGGTATGAGCACAACGTCCGCCTGACGGATGAGCGTCTCCAGGTCCCGGTCGCGGGCGTTGGAGTGACCGTCGATGATGATTCGCTCGATTCCGGGAGCGAGACGATTGTGAAACGACTGGGTCTGGTACATGTTGGGTCGCTGGTGGGCGGGCACGAGATGAATCTGCTTGAGCTCGGGACCCCGCTGGGCCGCCCAGTAGGTACTGGAGGCCTGTGGGTCGTTGTCGATCAGCGCGACCTGATGGCCCTGGTGCACATAAGCGACGGCGAGATTCGTGGCAATGGTCGTCTTGCCACAGCCCCCCTTGCCATTGATCACCAGGATACGACGAGTCTTCGGATCCAGTCTGTCCATTTGCTGCCCTTCCCGTTCACCCGTCGACCTCAGAAAATCGCCGCTTCATTGCTTCGGCCCGGTCTCTGCCAGGCTCGAGAGGGGTTGTTGCCCCTGCTGTGCAATTTTGTACCGACAGGTGTCTCTGGACTATAGCGAAGGGATTTGCCGAACTCCAGAGGTAATGCAGATCTTTTTCCGTCGAAAACAAGCAGTTAGCCGGTCTTTCTGCATAGAGCGGCAGATGGGTGCGCGAGGATCACGTCCGGCGCACGATCCCCGCTCGCAGCTGAATGACGGCCAGGACGACAATGCAGGCGAATCCCACCAGCGCCCAGCCGGGGATGGTGAGGCCAAAGCGCCAGACCACCGCCGCGCAATCGCCCGTACCGTGGGTCATGGCCGCCAGAACGTCCGACAGGGGAAAGTTCTCCAGCATGTAGGTGATGTCCGGTCCGCACGCGGGTATCTGATCCTCGGGCAGGCTCTGCAGGTAGAGCTGCCGGATGGAGAAGGCCCCACCTGCCAGCGCCGCCAGGATCGTCAGCAGCGGATAGATCCCCCAGCGCGGAGAGTGAATGAGCGCACCGAGGCTGAGCAGACCGGCGATCGCGAACCACACCCGCTGCATCAGACAAAGCGGGCAGGGGTCCATGGCGAAAACGTGCTCCATGACCAGGGCGCCAGCGAGCAGAAAACCGGTAATGGCCACGATCAGCGCGGCGGCGGCCTCACTCGAATCCTCGAAGAAGGCTGCGCTCACGGCTTGGCTCCATCGCGTATTCGGACCACGACCTTGCCGATCGCGCGACGCTCCGAGAGATCGCGCAACGCCTTGGCGTAGTCCGCAAGCGGGTACTCGCGGCCGATCAGCGGGTCGATTCTGCCGGCGGTGTACAGCTCGAGGATCTCCCGGAAGTTCGCGGCCGCCTCCTCCGGGAAACGCCCTGACCAGGCGCCATAGAAGACGCCCACGACCTGGCAGCTTTTCAGCAGGATCAGGTTGATGGGCACCTTGGGGATGTCACCGGCGGCGAAACCGATGACGAGCACCCGGCCGTACCAGGCGATGGAACGCATGCACTGATCGAACAGCTCGCCGCCCACCGGGTCGTAGATCACATCCACGCCGCGGCCGTCGGTGAGCGCGCGCACCTTGTCCTTGAGCTCGCCGTCGGAGTAGTCGATGAGCTCGTCCGCACCGGCCTGCTTCGCGGCCGCGAGCTTTTCTTCGGAGCTTGCCGCTGCGATCACTCTGGCTCCCAGGGCCTTGCCGAGCTCGACGGCCGCCAGGCCGACGCCGCCGGCCGCACCCAGCACCAGCAGGGTCTCGCCGGCCACCAGACCGGCCCGCTGCTTGAGCGCGTAGTAGCTGGTACCGTAGGTGGTCGATATCGCGGAAGCGACGTTGAACGGCATGCTCTCGGGCATGTGCCGCATGACGGCGGCGGGCACGGCGACCTGCTCGGCGAAACCGCCGACGCCGGTACCGCCGAACACCCGATCGCCGACCGAGAATCCGGAGACGCCCTCGCCGACCGCCGCGACGACGCCGGCGATCTCACCGCCGGGGGAGAAAGGAAACGGCGGCCGATTCTGGTACTTGCCCTCGATCATCAGCACGTCCGGAAAATTGACCGAGCTCGCATGAACGTCGACCAGAAGCTGGCCCGGGCCCGCCTCGGGGGCCGGGATCTCTTCCAGTACCAGGGACTCGGGTGGCCCGAATGCTTTACAGAGTACGGCTTTCACTCGTTGTTCTCTTTGTCCTTCGGTGGCGGAGGTTGAAGGGTACCGGGCGTTTGGTGCGCGTCAACTCCGGGCGGAATCCTGTCCTCCCGACCGTCGCGCCTCGTCGGCCCAGGCGCACGCATGGTCGACGATGTCGGGAAAATAGGCGCGGAAGTCTTCATCGAGGTCCCCGAGCAGTGGCGGGACCGCCGCTTCCATGCCCGCGTCCAGCTCGCCGAGACCCAGACGGCGGGTGATCGAGCGCATCGCGCCCAGGGCGACGGTCCAGTCCGCGTAGCGGGCGAGCAGATCGCGCTCACGCGCATAGGTCAGGAAGCGGTGGCCGGCGCCGGGCAGCCAGGGCTCGAAGCTGGCCACGTCCACATACACCTTGCGGGTGAAACGGGGCAGGCTCGTCGGGTGGAACTCATCCCAATGACTGCTCAGAAAGTGATCGCAGAGGATGTCGACGAGGATCGGCGCGATGCGACGCAGCTCCGTCGGGAAACGCGCGACGCTGTCACGGATGATCGGGTGCTGGTTGCTGTAGGCATCCACCCGGCGATGCAGACGCACCCCCAGCGAGAGGTCGTCCGGCATTGCCGGCGGCAGTGGTCCCTTGACGAAGTCACCCAGAAAGCCGCCGGCCACCAGCGCATCGCGGTCCTCTCGAGCTGCCCGGTCGCCGATCAGGCAGTGGGCGAGAAAGTTCATTTGAACGCCAGGTAGTCTTTCAGAAAGGTGTCGAAGTCGACCTCGTCCGCCGCCTCCACGGCCTGCTGCTCCGCGAGGGATGCGCGGGCGGTCTCCTCGTAGCGCACGAGTGCCTGGTCGCGGAGCGGGTGCTCGTCGAAGTATCCCTTGTGGGCGATGGACTGATTCATCGCAAACCGGAAGTAGGGGATGTGCTGGGTGCGCATGATGTGCAGCATTCTTGCGGACGGGGTGAGCTCCGGCCGTGTCAGCTTCGCCACCTGCTGATCGAGACTGTACGTATAGAGATCGTTGCCATTCAGTCGGTCGAGCAGACGTGCGAGTGGTCGGACCTCGTTGAGGACCCGGGCCGCCCACGACTGCATGGATTCGGTGCCGTCCAGGGTTTCCAGGGTGAGCCCCGGCTCCCGACCGCGCTCCACCACCGCCAGCTGGTTTCTGGCCATGACCGCCGATTCGGCCTCGCTGTCCGGGGGCGAGTCGAGCAGCAGGCAGTACAGCAGGAAGAGGTTCAGGAAACGGGCCTCGACCTCATCGATGCCTGCGGGTAGAAACGGGTTCAGATCCAGGCAGCGTACCTCCACATACTCCACGCCCCGACTCTTCAATGCGGTCAGCGGCCGCTCACCCGAGCGGACAGGCCGCTTCGGCCGGATGGTGCCGTAGAACTCGTTTTCGATCTGCAGAAGCGCCGTGCTGAGCTGTCGATACGTCCCGTCCACCTTGACGCCGATTCTCTCGTACGGCGGGTAGGAGCGGGTCAGGGCGCCCTCCATGGAGTCGGCATACTCCTCGAGGCTGTTGTAGGAGATGTGCAGCGTGCTCTGGGCGTCGGACTGATAGCCGAGCCGGCCCATGCGCAGCGACGTGCCGTAAGGGAG
>JASFLG010000109.1:0-10044 GCA_050118205.1 Pseudomonadales bacterium | reverse complement strand
TGAGCGGGGTCGGCACCGACGTCCAGGTTGACGTGAACGATGACGGCACCGTCAACATCAGTGGCGCCGGCGCCCCGTTCGACGGCGTTAATCTTCAGGGCGTCACCCTGATCATTGCCAACCCCGCCGTGACGACCACGGTGACGGGCTCCGATCTGGACAACCATTGGGTGCTCGGCGCAGCGAACACCGGTCGGGTCATGAGCGCGACCAGCCTGGTGGCCTTCCAGAACGCGACCGACATGGTCGGTGGCTCCTCGAGCGACGATGTCCGGATTGAGCCCGGCTACGGTCAGCTCGATTCCATTCTCGCCGGTGACGGTAGCGACCGGGTGGTGATCGTCGAGAACGCGGTTGGCGCCTTCACCTACGACGGCGGGCTTGGGCTGGACAGTATCGTCAATCCTCTGGGGGCCGTCACCGCGGTGAACCGCATCGACGTTGAAACCCAGATCGACCGCCCGCTGCTCTTCATCCCGGGCTTCGCCGGCACCTTCGCCTACGACCAGAGCGAGGCAGGAATCAAAGAGTGGTTCCTGAATCAGGGTCTGGCGGCCGAGAAGCTGACCCTCGAGCCGCTGGCGCGCTCCTACGACAATCTGATTCAGTCCTTCGTGAACCTCGGCTACGTGGACGGTACCCACCAGCCGGCCGACCTGGGTGGCACCATCTTCTCGGCACTCTGGGATTGGCGTACTCCGGTCGCTATCTCCGATGACGGGGTTGACGACGGTTTTCTCGCAGACGTGGACATCGCCTCTCTGATCGACGCCACGTTCGACAGCGGCGTTGACTATCTCGCTTACTGGCTCGACAAGGCGGTCACCGCCTGGACCAACCTGACCGGTTCCCTGGCATCCGACGTGCTCGTCGACGTGATCACGCACAGCACCGGCGGCCTCGTTTCCCGTGCCTATATCCAGAGTGCTGCCTATGGGGCGACGTTCGGCGACATCCTGCTGCCCCGGATCCACACGCTGGTGCAGACGGGCGCGCCCAATCAGGGCACCGGCGCGCCGTTCCAGCTCCTGGACAACGACTTCAGCCTCAAGCAGGCCACCCGCGTGCTGGCGCTGGTGGTCGACAAGGCCTATTCCTACTTCAACGACACCGGCGAGACCATGTTTGCGCCGGATGGCAGCGAGTTCGTGATCCGCACACCGGACGGGAATCCGCTGGATCTGGGTACCGCCTCGGAAGGAGATAAGCAGAAGTACTTCATCGGGTCCTACGTGCAGGCCCTGGTTTCCCTGCTGCCGGCCTACGAGGCCTTTACGACGACCAGCGGGGGTCCGTACCAGACTCTGGCGGATGCCGGGCAGGAGTACCGGAATCCGATCCTCGGCGACATGAACGCCGGTAACGGACGCAACGGGTTTGCCGACCCCTATGACGCCACTACCAATCCCAACGCGCCGATCAGCACGTGGATCATGTACGGCACGGGCCGGGATACCGCCGATCTCATCGAGCAGCGGACGGGCATCGACTTCGGGCTCGGATTCGACAACGAGATCCTGCCGTTCACGGATCTGGTCGGTGAGCTGCCCGACGACGGTCAGGTGTGGTACCACCTCGCAGACCTGCCCGGCGACGAAACCGTCACCGAGCTGTCCGCCTCGGAAGGCTTCGATCCGTCCGTACTCCTGCCACGGGCCAACACCGAGCATGGTGATCTCTCGAACGACCCGGGCGCCCAGGAAGCCATCATCGGTGCGCTCGGCATCACGACCTCGACCGCCGCCACCGCGGCACTGTCCACGGATCTCCGGTACGGCACCCTGCAGTCGGCTGTGAAGCTTGTGGAGTTCGGCCTCATCGAGGTCGGACCGATCGACTACGGGGGACTGCGCATCAGCGTGGCGCCGGTGGACACGGCGCAGCTCATCGACTTCCTGGATGACGATGGGGAGACGTCGACGATCACCGTCTACGCGGAGATCCAGTTCGACCAGTTCATCTATCTGGCGGGTCAGTTCACCTTCGAGAAGCTCCCCGAATCGCAACTGATCGACATCGCCACGGGCATTCCCGCGAACGCGACGGAGTTCTTCACCGAGTACGGTGGGTCCATCGACAACATTCTGATGAAGGTCACCAAGATCAGTGGCCGCAACATCCAGGCATTCGTTGGCATCAACGGGCCGTACTGGACGGATATCGACGGAGACCAGAAGCTTTCGTTTGTCAACGATCTTGGCGAATCGATCACCGCGGATGCGGATGAAGATGGATTCGTGGACGTGGTCGGCGGCTACGGGGACATCAACAGGAACGGTGCCGTTGATCCCGGCGAGTCGGAAGAGCTTGCGGCGGTCGATGCGGACGCAGCGGGTCTGGTGATCGAGAACCTCGACGTCGCGCTGGCGCTCTACAAGGCGGACAAGTTCGCGACGATGAACCCGGCGTACTTCCTGATTCCGAAGATGCATTCGCTGGTCGCCAAGGCTGACACCGCGCGCGTCATCGGTCTCGACGGGGTGCTCGAGGCGACGATCAAGAACATCCGGGTCGAGGTCAACAGCGGCGATGAATGGCGGGGCAAGATCGGCACCCCCGTCGTCGACGTCGCGAAGAGCTTCGAAAACACCCCGGGTGCTGGCGACGGCGAGCTGGCGTTCTTCAGCCCGGTCGGCGAGCTCGCCGTGCTCGACACGGACCAGGACGGCTGGCTGGAGCTTTCCGACGTCTCGGATCCGACCGTGCTTGCGGCTCTGACCACTGCTGATCAGACATTCGGCAACAGCGACGGCCGGGTCACGTCGGCAGAGCTGCTGGCTGCGTTCGACGTCGGCGACGGAATGGGCGGCGCGCCGGACGGTCGCCTGCAAGTGAGCGAGCAGACAGCGCTCGGTGCGTTCGACGATAACGGCGACCACGAGGTCCAGCTCGCCGGGTATCAGGAGGCCACCGGCGATCTGACCGATCCGTTGGTGATCAGCTTCGACGGCAATCAGCGGATCGGTGCCTCCGCGGACAGCGTGCACCTGGCGCTGGCCAACTTCGTGCACGTGATCGGTAGCTTCTCGTTCGAGAAGGGCCCGACGCACAAGGTCGACGTGGCCACGGGTCTTGGGCAACTGGGCGAGCTGACGGCCAATCTGCTCGCAGCCATCACGGGCATTCCGCAGGAGGGTACCGTCGGGCTCGGTGACCTGCAGATCACGTCGGACCTCACGACCATCCGAAACCTGGAGGTCGACAGCCTGCAGATCGGCAGCACGAACGCACACGTGTTCGTCGGCATCAACGGTCCATACAAGGAAGATACGAACGATGACGGCGTCGTCGATGGCGCCGCGAATGCGGACGCGGTCGGGTTGGCCATCGACGACGTCGACTTCGGTTTCGTGACCATGGCACCGACCATCAACTCGCTGCCCGGGTTCGACGGACTGCTGCCGAAGTTCACTGCCATAAAGGCAACCGCTGATATGGCGGGCCTGGTGGGCATGGGTGACGTGCTGACCGCGTCGATCCGCAACGTGCTGGTGGAAGTGAACAACGGCACGACCTGGCCGGGGGATCTGGGCCCGCCGGTGATCGACTTCGCCGGCAGCTTTGCGACGGATGAGATCACCGCCTTCTTCGACTTCGATACGGACGGGGTGATCGAGATTGAGGACCTGCTGAATCTCGGCGCGACCGTAAGCAGCCTGGCGGCGCTCGGCTTTGCGGACGTCGCGCCGACCCGGGTGGTCGAGTACGAAGAGCTGCTCCAGGTGCTCGACGGCCCGGGCAACGGCAATGAGGACGGGCAGCTGCAGCTTGCCGAAGCGGAGCAAGTTGCTGCCGGTCTGGATGCGGCGGCGTCGGACGTGGACGGGGACGGCAAGCTGGATCCGCCGGGCTATGAGATCCGCACCGGCACGACCACCGCACCGGTCTACATCGATTACGACGGCAATCAGCGCATCGGTGCGGCCGCGGACTCGGTCGAGCTGGTGCTCGGCGAGTTCGTGCACGTGATCGGCAGCTTCTCGTTCGAGAAGGGCCCGACGCACAAGGTCGATGTGGCCACGGGTCTTGGCCAACTGGGCGAGCTGACGGCGAACCTGCTGGCAGCCATCACGGGCATTCCGCAGGAGGGTACCGTCGGGCTCGGTGATCTGCAGATCACCTCGGACCTCACGACCATCCGAAACCTGGAGGTCGACAGCCTGCAGATCGGCAGCTCGGGTGCGAACGTGTTTGTCGGCCTCAATGGCCCGTACCGTTCGGACACCAACGGTGATGGCGTGATCGATAGCGCCGATGATCCGGCCGACCCGGATGCGGTGGGCCTTGCCATCGAGAACGTGGACTTCGGGTTCGTGACCATGGCGCCGACCCTGGCGGCCCTGCCCGGGTTCGATCAGATCCTGCCGAAATTCACCGCGATCAAGGCGACTGCGGATGCGGCCGGCCTGGTCGGCATGGGTGACGTGCTCACGGCATCGATCCGGAACGTGCTGGTCGAGGTGAACAACGGCACCACCTGGGGAGGCAGCGGAGTAGGCCCGCCAGTCATCGACTTCGCGGCGAGCTTCGCAACCGACGAGATCACCGACTTCTTCGACTTCGATGGGGACAGGGCGATCGAGGTCTCGGATCTGCTCAGCCTGGCCGGGTCGGAAACCGCATTGACGGATCTCGGCTTCACGGATGTGGGAACGACCACGCGGGTGGTGTCGGTCGAGGAGCTGCTGAGCGTGCTCGACGCCAACGGTGACGAGCAGCTGCAGGTAACGGAAGCCTCCCTGGTGGGTGCCGGCGCGGCGGCCGCGGACGCAGACGGGGACGGTAAGCTGGACCCACCGGGCTATGAGATCCGCACGGGCACGACCACCGCGCCGGTGTACATCGACTACGACGGCAACCAGCGCATCGGTGCGGCGGCGGACTCGGTCGAGCTGGTGCTCGGCGAGTTCGTGCACGTGATCGGCAGCTTCTCGTTTGAGAAGGGGCCGACGCACAAAGTGGACGTGGCGACCGGCCTGCCCGCCATCGTGGCCGGCCTGGCTTCCGATCTCCTCACCGGCATCACGGGGATTCCCGAGGAAGGGAGCGTCGGGCTGGGTGACCTGCAGATCTCGGCAGACTTCTCGACCATCCGGAACCTCGAGGTCGACAGCCTGCAGATCGGCACCTCCGGAGCGCACATCTTCCTGGGTGTCGACGGGCCGTACTACACGGACACCAATGGCGACGGGTTCGTCAGCGACGAGACCACGTTCAACGAGGACGCCGTCGGGCTCATCGTCGACGGGGTCGATCTCGGTTTCGTGACCATGGCGCCCACGCTGGCGGCGCTACCTGGTTTCGACAGGATCCTGCCCAAGTTCACGGCGCTCTCCGCTTCCGCCGATGTGCTCGCCTTCGTCGGGCTGCCCGAAGTGCAGATGTCCCTGGAAGGTATCAACGTCGATGTGAACACGGGACAGGCCTGGCCCGGTGGTCTCGGACCGCCGGTCATCGATTTCCAGGCGAGTTTCCCCGACGACGAGATTGGTCTGTTTTTCGATCAGAACGGTGACGGGCAGGTGACCGTTGGCGACCTGCGCACCATCGGCGGGTTCGACGGCCTGAACATCTATGTGACGGCGACGGCCGACGATCTGGATCCGGTGACGTTCGACGATCTCGTCGACAGCGATCTCGATGCCAATGGCGACGGCATGCTGCAGATCACCGAGATCTCCAGCATCGGCACCGGTGCCGGCGGCATCTCCGCGCAGGACGCGGACATCGATGGCGACGGCAAGCTGGATCCGATCGGCTACGAGATCCGCACTGGCACCAACACCGCGCCGGTGTACATCGCGCACGACGGGAACCAGCGCTTCTACGCGAGCGTAGAGCGGGCGACCGTGCAGATCTCCGAGTTCGTGCACATCACCGGCAGCCTGGCCTTCGAGAAGGGCCCCGTGCGGACCGTCCAGCTGGCCGAGGGTGGTATCGATCTCACCGGCAACCTCGAAGACCTGCTCGACAGCTTCGATCTCGATCCCGGTCTGGCGAGCTATCTGGTCGCGACCGAAGCCGAGCTCGAGTTCATGACGATCGCGGCGTCCAACGTGCACGCCTTCGTCGGCATCAATGGCCCCTACTGGAATGACGTCAACGAAGACGGCGTGCTGGACGCCGCTGAGATCAACCACGATGCCGTTGGGTTGGTGGTCGACGACTTCGACTTCGGCATGGCCTTGATGACGTCCACCAATCCGCTGCTGCCCTCGAAGTACACGGCGCTCAAGGCAACCGCGAGCTCGATCAGCCTGGAAGGGATCGACGACGTGACGCTTGCCGCGGAGCAGGTGCTGGTGGAGGTCAACCTCTCCAGCCCGAGCGTCTACGGCCTGTCGCTGTTCCCGGTGGTGGACTTCGCCTCCACCTGGGCGAGCGAACGCCTGGCGCTGTTCGATACCTCCGGGGATGGCATCGTGACGGTCGGCGAGCTGCGTGCGCTGAACGGCGGCGCGCCGAGCTTCGGCGATCTCTACGACGCGACGAACGCGACCGATGATTACATCGCCATGTCGGATCTCGTGGACGAGCTCGACACGAATGGCGACGGGATCCTGCAGGTGGCGGAAGCTGCGGTCCTGACCGGCGCCACGGCGGCGACGAACGCGGATGCCGATGAAGATGACAAGATCGACCCGGCGGGTCTCGAGCTCAGGACCGGCGGCGATCCGATTTATCTGAGCGCCGATTCCTCCCTGGTGCGCGCCCAGGGATTCGTTCAGCTGGACATCTTCGGGGCGGTCATCGTCACCGGCAGCGTGGCCTTCGAGCTCGGCCCGACCCAGGACGTGGTGCTCACGGATGGCTCGGACGTCAGCGTCACGACCATGACGATCGGTGCGGCCAACGTGAACGCGTTTATCGGCGCGAACGGCCCTTACTGGACCGACCTCGACGGCGACCACGAGGTCTCCTACTCGGATGCGGACGGTAACCCGCTGGATCCGTCGGTGGCCGACGACGGCGACGGGGTCGTCGAGGTGGGCGAGACGGCCGAGCTTTCCGCGGATGCGGTCGGCTTTGCCATCACCGACCTGGACCTCGGCATCATGGTGATGGCGTCGACCCTCGTCTCGGATGCCGGGGTCTACCTGGCGCTGGATGCCTCCGTTTACGCGTTCGGTCTGGTCGGCATCGACGCGGTCACCGCGACCGGCACCTTCGATGTCTCTATGAACGTCGGCATCGGGGTGAGCGGGTTCGAGGCGGTCAACTTCGTGCAGAGCTTCCCCGATAAGGATGGGCCGACAGGGCCCGACGAGGCGGGCTTCGAGGTGAACACCGGCAATCCGGCCGCACCGGTGCTGCTCGACTTCGATACCTATCTGGTGAGCATCAAGCTCGGCGGCAAGATCACCATCACCGACGTCTTCGAGCTGACCGGTCTGTTCCTGCTCGACGTGAATCCGGACGGGCTGAAGCTCTTCGTTGCCGCGGGCCTGGAAATCGGCAGCACGGACTTCCTGGACCTGAGCGCGCTCGGCGCCATCGTGATCAACGGCGAGGGGCTGGCCTTCGATCTGGACATCTCGTTCAACCTGGGCAACGTCGACGACATCTCCAGTGACCCCGGGATCGTGCTGCAGGCCCGGGTCATGTTCAACAACACGGGTAAGAATCAGGAGATCCTGATTCCCGACAAGTACGTCCAGTTCCTGGACGGGGCACCGGACGGCGAGCCGGTGGCGCCGGAGCTCGCCACCGAGATATCGGCTCTGGGACTGACCAGTCTCACTGGAGAGCTGGGTAAGCGTCTGGTCACGATCAGCGGTAAGGAGGGCCTGTACTACGTGCTGCCCGGTATCGCGCCGGATCTGAGCACGTTCGATCCGGATCTCAGCTTCGCGACCAATGCCGGCACCGAGGCGCCGACCCCGGGTACGTACCTCATCCTGTTCCTTAAAGGGAGCCTGCGGCTCGACGCCGATTGGGGCATATCCGGCCGGTTTGCGCTGGTGATCGATCCCAACGGCTTCCAGATGAGCGTGCTGGGCGACCTGAATCTCGGCTTCCTCGGATCGATTCATACGGAAGGCGATCTGTACATTCGCACCTCCACCAACACGCTGGTGGGCAGGCTGCTGGTCAACGGTCAGATGGGCACGGATGCGATCGGCCTGAAGATCACCGCTTCGGGGCTGTTCGAGGTGAACACCACCGGGAGCTCGTTCGACCTGAACGGCGTTCAGGTGGCTCCGGGGCTTCGCGTCGGTTTCAGTGCGACATTCGATTTCCTCGGCTTCGCGACCGGCACCGGGGTGGGAAGTGTCGTCTTCGACGGCTCGGGATTCCAGACGTCGATCAAGGGCTCCCTCGAGATCGGCGGCGGCCTCACCTTCGACGTGCTGGCGGCCATCGGCGTGTATGCGGATGGTGTGCTGGTGTTTGCCCAGGTCGACCTCGACGTCGACATTCTCAATCTCTTCGAGTTCAACCTCGGCGGGTTGCTCTACATCAACACGACCGGCCGCAATATATCTAGCTACACCGCGGCGCAGGTGGACAGCAACGGGTTCATCACGGGATTCGGCACGGTCAACTTCACCAATCGTGCCGGCAACAGCATCACGGTGCAGAGCAAGTCCTTCTATCTGGATCTCACAGGCGGCTTCGACATCTTGAGCGTGCTGCAGGTCAGCGGTGGGGTGATCATCGAGGTATCCGCGAACGCCTGGAGCTTCGAGATCCCGGAGAGCAACCCGTTGTCGGTGAAGCTGTTCGGCGGTGGCCTGCTGACCATGGACCTCTGGGGATACGTGCGCTCGACCGGCGCCTTCAGTCTCAACTTCTTTGCCGACCTGCCGCTCAACTACGAAGGCAACGGCTTCGACGGTCAGGTTTCGCTGTACATGGCGTTCGATCCGAACCGGTCCGATAACGTGGATACGGTCCTGAACAAGAACGGCGCCAAGGTGAACTTCCGGGTCACGGCCTCCGGGTCCGGTGCCGCGCAGCTCGGCGGGGTGGACCTCATCGGCGCCAGCATCTCCCTCGACGCGGCCGGGAACCTCGGCGGCCAGGTCGGCCTGCAGCTCAAGGTGGAGGGCGAAGGCTGGTTCATCGAGATCGTCAACGAGATCGTCCGCATGACGAAGGACGCGGCCGAGGCAGCCGGCTACGCGATCGTCAACTTCCTGGGCGAGATCGGTTGTGCCATCGCCAGCATCTGGGGCGGCTGCGAGGAGTGGGTGGAAGTCGAGAAGCCGGTGGAGAAGGACGTCTTCAAGCTGGCCAGCTTCACGATCAACGTGGGATCGTTCACGCTGCCGGCATCGCTGGTGCAGCAGACGCCACCGCCGCCGGTGCTCGCCACGAACGTGGGCGGCATCCTCTACTTGAACGTCGGTGACCGCGGAAATCTGCGCAACGTCTCGTCCAGCGCGATCGCCGAGGACTACTCGATCTCCCGGGTCTCCGGTGCCGGGGGGTTGAATGAAATCCGGGTCTCGGCATTCGGCAAGACCGAGACGTTTGCCGGCATCACAGGGGTGGTGGGTCACTTCGGATCCGGCCGCGATCGATTCACGGCGAACGGGATCACCGTTCCGATTCAGGTCAGCGGTGGGGACGATAATGACACGCTGTCCACCAACGGCACCGGGCTGGTGACGCTCTGGGGCGACAACCCGGACGGCACGGGATTCGGCAGCGACATCATCGGGATCTCGGGAACGCCGAGCGCATCGTCGGTGATCCGGGGCGGCAACGGCGGCGATCTGATCACCAACAACACCGGTGTGAACGTCCCGTTGTACGGCGAAGACGGCTCGGACACCATCCGGGGTGGCTGGGGCAACGACACGATTCTGTCCGGGGGCCCTGGTAACGACCTGATCAGTGGCCGCGGTGGTCTCGATGCAGCTGACGGCGGCTCGGGCAACGACGTGTTCGATGAGCTGCTGGCCGATCTGCGCCCCGGAGAGACCTTCGTGGGTGGCAGCGGCTTCGACCGGGTGACCATTCGCGGTACCGGCGGTAGCGACGATCTGCGGGTAGCCGTGGAGGATGCCACTCATATCCGGGTCAGCTCGTACGTCG
>JASFLG010000108.1:0-10086 GCA_050118205.1 Pseudomonadales bacterium | reverse complement strand
AGGGCGTGAAAATGCGGGTCCGTCATCGGAACGCCCCCGATGAAGATCTCGGGTAGCACCCACGGTACCGATGGTGCTGCGGTCCCCAGGATCATCCATCAGACCTGGTCCAGCGCATCCGTGCCTGGGGCATGGCAGGGCTTCCAGCGTTCCTGGCAGGCGCAGCATGGCGACTGGCAATACTGCCTGTGGACCGACGCCGATCTCGACGCCCTGATCGAGGACAGGGAGCCGCAGCTCGTTGCGGAGTACCGTGCCCTGCCGCGCATGATCCAGCGAGTCGACGTCGCCAAGGCCGCCATCCTGAAGCACGTTGGTGGCGTTTACGCGGACCTGGATACTGAGTGTCACCGGCCTGTCGGTCCGCTCCTCGATGTCGGCGGCGTGGTGCTCAGCCGCACGCGGGACGGCGTCATCGACGGCGCGTTCATGGCGTCCTGTCCGGGCCATGCCTTCTGGGATGACGTCATTGCGGTGATGCGCCGGCCGCCCTGGTACGCTCGTGCACTTCGCCATGTGCCGGGCCTGCAGGCCTCTTACGTGCTTTTCTCCACAGGACCATTTGCGCTGCGGCGCGCCGCTCGACGCTTCGCGCGCCGCGGACACCGGCAGCGGATGACGATCCTGGACCCGATCTACTGCTCGAACCGGAGCTGGTGGCGCCGTCACGACGACTCGCCCATCGCAAAGCAGACCTTTGTTCGCCACCACTACGGGGACAGCTGGCTGACTCCGGCGGAGCTGGCAGTCGTCTCCGTGTGCCGCCCCGTCGGGGTGCTTTCGCTGGCGGGCATGCTCACCTTTGCGGTGGTCTTCTGGCTGTTGCGCGGTGGCTGACATCTACTATGTCGGCCTGGCCGCCACCATGCACGACCCGGCCATCGCGCTGGTTGATCAGTCCGGCGCCGTGCTGTTCGCCGAGGCGCTGGAGCGCCCCTTGCAGGACAAGCGCGCCTGGGGACAAGCTCCGGACCATATCGCCTTCTCGGAGCAGTTGCTGCGCCGATACTGCGAACCGGGCTCGGAGATAGTGATAGGTGTCTCCTGGAGCCGCGGCCTCCGCGACCGGCTGCGGCTGACCGCGCTCGCTCGCCTTACAGGGTTGCGTGGCACCTTTGGGCGGGTGCTCGAGAGTTCCTTCGCGCGCCGGGACCATCTCGTCTGGCCGACGACCCGATACGCCTCGCTGATCGAGCTTCTTGGTGTCAGCCTCGAGCAGGCGTCCGCGAACCTGGGATTTCTCGGCTACCGTCATTACCCGCCTCGGTACTTCGATCACCATCTCACCCACGCGGCCTTCGCCTGTGTTGCGAGCCCTTTCGACACCGCGCTGGTCGCCGTTGTGGACGGCTTCGGGGAGCGGGCGTCGACGGGATTCTATCGCTTCGACGACGGCACGCTGACCAGCCTGAGTCGCCCGAACGCCTGGTATGAGCCGCCGGCGAGCCTGGGGATGTTCTACGCCATGATCTGCGAGCTGTGCGGTTTTTCACCCGTCGCCGGTGAGGAGTGGAAGGTGATGGGGCTGGCCCCGCTCGCCCAGCCCGATGACGAGCTGTATGACTGCCTGTCCCCTCTGCTCAGGGTCGATGGCATCACGCTGAGGCAGGGGGTGCCCAGCCCCGAGTACCGCAGACGCACCAGGCGGGCCCGCACCATTGCCGAGAGGCTTGCCACGCCGTCCGGCCGCGATGCATCCGCTTCGCAAGGCGCCGGACGCGCCAGCATCGCCGCCACGGGCCAGAGGATCTTTGTCGAGCGTATGACCGAGCTTCTGAACGAGCTGCATTCCCGACACGGCGAAGGCACGGACGCGCTGGTGCTCACCGGGGGTTGTGCGCTCAACTCCGCCTGCAATGGTGGTCTGCTGGAAACAACAGCCTTTCAGAGGTTGTCGGTACCATGTGCGCCCGCGGACGACGGCAACGCGGTTGGCGCGGCGCACCTCGCCCGTCTGGCCGACATGTCCGGGAGTCGCCTGACGGCGGGCTCCAGCACCTCTCCCTATCTCGGCTCCGAGGCATCGCCACGAGACCTGGACCGCCTGACCCGATACGGCTCGACGGCCTTCGACATCTCGCGGGGACCCACGCCCCGCGATGTCGCTGCGCTGCTTGCAGACGGACGGGTGGTCGGCTGGATGCATGGAAGAGCAGAGTTCGGGCCCCGCGCCCTGGGAAATCGGTCGATCCTCGCGGACCCCAGGAACCCACGGATGCGGGACCGGATCAACGCCGAGGTCAAATTCAGGGAGCCCTTTCGACCCTTTGCGCCCGCGATCCTGCACGAGTACGGCGACGTCTATTTCGAGAACTACGCCTACAGCCCTTACATGGAGAGGGCGCTGCGTTTCCGCCCGCAGGTGCGCGATATCGTTCCCGCCGTCGTTCACGCCGATGGCACAGGGCGTCTGCAGTCCGTTACCGAAACGACCGCACCAGCGCTGCACGCGTTGCTGAGCGCCTTCAACCGGATGACCGGTGTCCCGGTGCTTCTCAACACCAGCCTGAACCGGATGGGCAAGCCGATCGCCCACTCGGTGGACGACGCGGTGGCCCTGTTTCTGGGTAGCGCCCTCGACGTGCTGATCATTGACGACGTGATGCTGCAGAAGAAGAGCTGCAGCACGTGATAGATGAGCTTCGAGCGCTGGTACGCGGCGAGGTGCTGTGCGGCGCCCGCGCGCTCGACGCGCACAGCACCGATTTCGGCGGAGCGGAACACCTGACCCCCGCAGCCATCGTTCGCCCGCGCGACGCCGAAGACATCAGCGCCGTGTTGTCGTTCGCGAGCGACAACCACATCAACGTTTCAACGCGTGGCTCCGGACACTCGGTAGCCGGGCAGACGCTGACCGACGGAATCGTGATCTCCATGCGGGGCAGCCACAGCGGTCCCATGCAATGGACGACGGAGGACGTGGTAGAGATAGGCGCCGGCAGGACCTGGCGGCAGGTTGAGGCGTTCACCGCCCGGCGCCATCGTCAGATAGGCGTTCTGGCTGATTACCTGGGTCTGAGCGTGGGCGGAACCATATCTGTGGGAGGCTACGGCGTCGATTCGGTGCGCCTGGGACCACAGACGGACAGCGTGCGCCGACTGCGCCTGGTGCAGCCCGACGGCAGCATCGTCTGGTGCTCGCAGCGCGAGCGGCCCGGCCTGTTCCGTCACGCGCTGGCAGGGCTGGGTCGTGCCGGTGTGATCGATCGCGTCGAGATGTCGACGGAACCACGCCGACCCTGGACCGCTCTCGCTGCCCGCGACCACCCGAGCCTGACGAGCATGATCGACTCGCTCGAATGGCTGCAGCAGACGCCAGATCCGCCCGCGCTGTTCAAGGCTCTGGCGGCTCGTGGCAGGTGCGTGAGCACCTACGGTACGGTCGGTGACAGCCGCCGCGAGGCGCTCGCCGGGCTCGCGGCCCTGCCAGGCCATGTTGACCGTAGCTGGGTTTTTCACAGCTACCGGCGCTGGCGGGATCTCGGCGTCAGACTCTGGACGGGTACGCAGCCGGGCCGGGAACACATCTGGGCCGATTACCTCATGCCTTACCCGGCCCTGCGGACGTTCGTCCGCGAGCTCGAACGCCTGCGGAAATCATCGGAGATTTTTCGAAGGTGCCTGAAAGCTGTCTTCGTGCTGGCCGTGTGCAGGCAGGCCCACGGCACCAGGCCGTGGCTCGAGGCCACCTCGCTCATAGAGGAACCCATGGCGTTCGGTATAGGGTTGTATTCGATGACGCGGCGGGACGCGTTGACGCGGAGCGCCGTGGCCGCTGCCTTGACACACTGCCTGGACCTAACGTTGAATTTTGGAGGGCGACCGTATCTCTACGGATGGCACAACCTGAATCAGGATCAGCTGCTGAGGACATACGGTACCGGCGACTTGGCGCTCAACCGACTCGGTTTGCCGGAAGCTTAGTCGGACCGTTCGCACATCGGTTGGGGAGATGTCATGAAGTGCGCAGCTTGCGGATTCGACAACCCGGATGCAATGCGATTCTGCGGAAACTGCGGCGCGGGCCTCACGCCTACTCACGTCCCGGCAGCCGAGAGACGACAGGTGACGGTGATGTTCTGCGACCTGGTGGATTCCACCAGGATCTCGGGGCAACTCGATCCGGAAGATCTTCGCGAGCTGCTGAACGACTATCAGGCAACTGCGCACCAGGCGATCGAGGAGTACGGCGGCCACATTGCGCAGTACCTGGGTGACGGACTGCTGGTCTATTTCGGCTTTCCCGAGGCGCATGAGGACGATGCCCGCCGGGCGATTCATGCGGGGCTCGAGATCCTGTCCCGGATCGAAGCGCTCAACGAGCGTCTGCAGCACCTGGCGGTGACGATCGAAGCGCGAATCGGCATTGAGACCGGTGCGGTGGTCACCGGCGCAATGGGCGTAGGCAGTGCTCGTGAAACGCTTGCGCTGGGTCAGACACCGAACGTAGCCGCGCGCCTGGAAAGCATTGCGCCGCCGGGAGGGCTGGTTCTCGGCGAGCACACGCAGGCGCTCGTGCAGGGGCAGTTTCAGCTACGCGGCATGGGGCCCCAGACGCTCAAGGGCATCGAGGAGCCGATCCTCGCTTACCAGGCGATCGGCCCGTCGAGTCACACCTCCATTGGCGGGACTTCCGGCAACGACTTCGTCGGACGCCGAGAGGAGCTGGAGTATCTGGTGAGCGTCCATACGGATGCCGCACGCGGCGCCGGGCTTTCAGTGGCCATTGTCGGCGAACCCGGAGTCGGCAAGTCCAGGCTGTCCACCGAGTTTCGCCAGAACCTGCCAGCCGACGACAATGTGACCTGGCTGGAGGGCGCCTGCTCTCCGTTCGCGCAGCGCACCCCGCTACACGTGTTCAATCAGATCCTGCGCGGCCACCTGCAGCTGGACGACTCCATGTCGGCTGCAGAGCAGGAAGCGGCGCTCCGGGAACGGCTTCAAGCCCTCGGGGTGGAGGACGATACCCAGCTACCTTTCTTCGGCCAGCTTCTCGGCGTGCCGCTGAGCGGCACGCCTGTGCCCGAGATGAGCCCGGAGTTGCTGCGTACCCGAACCATCGAGGCTCTCATGGCCCTGCTGATCGCGTTGAGCGAGACGCAGGTCCTGGTGCTGCTCATCGACGATCTCCACTGGAGCGACCCGACGACGCTGCAGGCGCTGGCCATGCTGGCCCCCAAAGCCCGGCAGCACCGTATCCTCGTCCTGGTTACGAGCAGACCACCGGCGGAGACAGCCTGGTGCGACCGCGTGGTCGCGTTGACCCGCATCTCAGATGCAGACGTGGCGGTCCTCGCACAGGCAGTGGCGGAGGCACCGCTGGATGAGAAAGTCATCGAGCTGCTCATCGACCGGACGGACGGAATTCCGCTGTTCGTCGAGGAGCTCACCCGCGAGATGAGAGAATCCGGCGCCATCACCGTTCGGGACGGTCTGGCTGTTTTTGCGGACAATGCTGCGCGTAGCGAGATTCCGGCAACGCTACAGAGCAGCCTGATTGCCCGGATCGACCGATTGGGCGAGGCAAAGCCCATTGCGCAGCTCGGCGCCGTGTTTGGTCGCGAGTTTTCGAGCGCGACGCTCGCGAAGGTGTCCGACGTCAGCCCACCAGTGCTGGAGAACGCGCTGGCCAAGCTCGTCGACTCTGGGCTGGTAATCAGATCGGAGCACGGCGACGACAGTATGTACTCGTTCCGCCATGCGCTGATTCAGGAAGCAGCGTACGGCCTGCTCCTGCGAACCACGCGCCGCACGCACCATGCCAGGATTGCCGAGGTTATCGAGGCCGAGTTTCCGGCGGAGACCGAGAGGCAGCCCGAGCTGCTCGCTTACCACCACTATGAGGCCGGGAACGCCCCACAGGCCATCCAGTACTGGATGGCTGCCGGAAATCTCGCCATGCTGACATCCTCGTCAAAGGAGGCCGTCGCTCATATGGACAGTGCGGTCGCCGCGCTGGACGTGATTCCGGAATCTCCCGAGAAGAACCCGCTCGAGCTTCAGGTCCGCCTGACTCAGGGTACGGTGGTGAGGACCGCGGAGAGCTTCGTTTCGCCAACGGTGCTCGCAGCCTATGGACGCGCCGCCGAGCTTGCCGATCAGATGGGCAGTACGGAGATGCAATTCTGGTCCGGCATGGGCCTGAGGATGTACTACAGTGTACGTGGCGATACCGAGCGAACACTGGAGATTGATACGGGACTCCTTGCCCTGGCTGAAAGGTCCGGTGACGAGGTGCTGATCGCGACCGCCAGACTCAACCTGGCGACCTCCTTCCGGTTCGTCAGCCGGTTCGCAGAAGCGCTCGAGCTCGTCCTGCTGGCAAAAGAGGTCGCGCCTGAAGCAACCGGCGCGCTGCGCGAGCTGCTCGGCTGGGACCATCACTCGCAGTGCTACACAACTGCCGCAATCTGCCTGTGGCACATGGGTCGCGGAACGGAAGCCAGAGAGTTCGCCCGGCTTGGAATTGACCGCATCGAGGGTATCGATCACGCGTTCTCTATAGCCACCGGGTATCTCTTTCTCGGCGTTCAGTTTCACCACTTTCTTCGCGATACCGACGCCGTAATTCTCTATAACAGGTTGCTCTATGACGTTTCCCACGCTCATGGCTACACGATCTGGGAGAATCAGGCGATCATGTTCGACAGCCTCGTGAAGGCGTATTCGGGCGACCCGGGAGCACGAGAGGCTGCGGCACAGACCCTGGCAATGGTGCGCGGCAAGCGTGCGTCCGGCGATCAGCTCGCAAACGGCTATTTCTATGCGGTCGCGGCCGAATCCTATCTTCTGGCGGGCGATCTCGACGCAGCGGAGGATCTTCTGTCCGAAGGGCTGGCCTGGCTCGCGACACCGTATGAGGAAATGTGGGCCCCGGAGCTCCACAGGCTCGCTGGAGATCTGGCACGAAAGCGCGAGCGGGCGGCCGACGCCGATGCGCACTACGAGCGGGCGATAGATCTGGCGCGCCGCCAGACGAGCCTGGGCCTTGAGTTCCGAGCGACGGTCAGCCTGGCCAGGTCGCAGCAGGAGAGGGGAAACACGGATCGGGCCCGCATGCTCCTCGGAGATGTGATCGCCCGGGTAGGCGCAGGCCACGACACGCCGGACATGGACGAGGCACAAGCGCTGTATCGGCAGATCGCTGCATAGCTTCCGGACGTCAGTGGCCGGCGAGCTCCCGCAGCATCGTAACCGCGCCGCTGATGCGGCGGCAGGTCAGTATCTTTCCGGCAAAGCCCCCGTCCGGATAGCCGGGCACGCGGGGAGTCAATTCCGCGATCTCCCGGGGATGCGGACGCAGCGAGCCGCTGATGCGCGCGGAGTTGTGGCCTTCCACGCAATGGTGACCTCCGAGCTCTCGAACCACCTCGGAAAGACGCCGCTCTTCCTGACCATAGCGAGTGTAGTCCCAGCCCCGCCAGAAGTGATCAGCCGATGGAAAGTGCTGCCGGAACGGCCCGACGCTGATACCGCAGAGACCGGCGAGTACACGCTTAAAGTGCCACTTCGAGCGCAGCAGCTGAAGCGTGCGGTCGCTCTTCTGGAAGAACGCCATGTTGGCGACCTCGTCCGGCCGCGGCAGTGAATCCAGATCTCGAGTGAACACGAACCGATATGGCATCCACGCTGCATCGAAGCGCCACCGCGCACCATCGCGTCCTCTGGATTCGCCCCGCTCCACGACCAGCACGTCGAACTCTTCGACCCACGCATCCACACGCTTCAGCAGCTCGGTTGGAATCGAAGCTCGGTGAATGAACAGCACGAGCTTCAACCCCGGGGAGAGCAGCTGCCAGGCAAGTGCGGCCAGCTCGACGCCGGCCACATAGGTATCGATTCCGTGGCTGCGGGTGTCCGTATTCCCACCGAACAATGAGTAGCTGACGCAGGTCTGCTCCCAGAGCGAGGTTGGCCCCGTCACGACGCTCTTCGCTCCATATGCCAGCGGGCCAGCCGCCAGCACAACGAAAGCAGCGGGCGCGGCCAGCCGGCGTAAAGCACCTGCGCGAGCAGCCAGCGGCGATGCAGCGATCGGCCAACATCCGAGTGGCGAACACTCGAACGATAGCTGGAGAAAGAGAAGTCTCCCGCATCGAACGCCCGCACGATCTCTTCCGCAGCAAGCTCGCCGTATCGCAGCGCGAACGGTATGCCTTCTCCAAACAAAGGATCCACCCCTGCCGCGTCACCCACGAGCAGCACCTGTGGTTGCGCGATCTCCTGACGTGGCGAGTGCCAACGAATGCCAAAACCCTGCAGCTTCGGTTCCTCGACGGATCGGCGCCTCAAACCCCGCGCAAGCACCTCGCTCAGGTTGGCGCGGCGCCGCCGTGGACGAATCCGCGCATCGAAAACGCCGCTGTTGACGGCGCGACCCTCCTGGTCATTCATCGGGAAATCCCAGTAGTAACCCTGCACCCGATCGTCGAGCGTCGAGAAGTCGAACATCGCGAAACCTTCCGCATGGCATTGGCTGTCGTCGCAGCCGCGCGTCTTCACCTCCAGCAGCCGTGCCACCGGGACGGTGCTGAAACCCAGCTTCCGCCGCAACCGACCACCGGAGCCATCCGCAATCACGAGTACCCTGGCACGATGAGTACCGAGGTTGCTGCGCACCTCGATCCGGTCGCTGCGCCGAAACGCGTCGCTGACCGTCGCTCCCTCGCGCAGCAGGACGCCGCGACGTTGCACCGCCCGGGCGAGTTCCGCGTCCAACTCACGCCGGTTGAATACAGACAGCGCCGGTTCTCCCTGGAACCGGATCTCTTTGTCGCCATAGCGCAGCCGCGCTTCGCGTATCGGAAAGAACGGAACGCTCGGCTGCACGCCCAGCCGCGACAGAGTCTCGATACCGGCGGCGCTCACTGCCCCGCCGCACAGCTTGTCGCGCGGGTAGCGCTCCTTCTCCAGGACGACCACGCTGCCATCGAAGTGCGCTGCCAGGGCAAGCGCCACCGCGCAACCGGCCGGCCCGCCGCCGGCAATGACGACGTCCACGTCATCGGCGAGGTGCGGATCAGACACGTTCCGCAACGCAGCGACGGCCGGAGAAAGAACCAAGCGTATGTGGTATCCGGTCGCTCACCGGCCCGGCGACGATCCTGGAGAAGCCACACGCCCGATACCAGTCGACCACATCCCGACGAGGTGGACGGTGCTGATACGCCGGCGCGAGCCCGTCGAACATGGCAAACACAAGGCTGTGATACGTACGGCTTCGCGAGCCGTCGGAATGCTGCGTAACCCGACCGGTAGGCAGCAGCAGGACCGGCGCGAGCAGAAGGCGCAGCAGCCAAAGCAGGAGCGATGGCCGCAGGCGATGACCCCGTCCCAGGAAGAGGTAGTCGCGGGTCGCGTAATACGCCCGGTAAGCGAGCCGCACGCGACGTTCCGCCAGGTGAAGATCTCCCGGATTGGGGTACAGCCAGATGCTCAACATCCCGTCCTCGGCAATGCACCCGGCCAGCGAGGAGAATGCAGTTCGCGTGTCCGGCGTGTGGTGAAGCACGCCGAAGCTCGCAGCCGCCAGTACGCTTCCGGCTCGAAAGGGTGCACGCGACACATCCGCCTGCAAATAGATCAGGTTGCGGTGGGCACGGGCGGCCGACGCCGCCGCAAAAACGCTATCCGTGAAGTCCAGCCCTATGAACCTCAGGTGAGGATAGCGACCGGCAAGCACGGCGATCAGTTCGCCGGATCCGCAGCCTGCGTCGACGATCCAGCTGCCGGGTGCTGCCGTCTCCAGAACCGGCCGGAGACGCTGTTCGTACACGTCCGCTCTTGCGTCATGAGGCGCGTGATACACCTCGCCCGCGGCCTCGAAGCGGCCCTCGCGGCGTAGTTGCCACTGCGCGGAGAAGGCGCGCTGAACATCGGCAGCATGTCTGTCCCGCAGCAGCACGGGCACTTCACCGATGACGGGATAACGTCGGGCACAGCCGATGCATTCGTAGCCCGCCGGTGCAGCCTCAGGCCGCAGCCTGTCGGCGCACTCGGGACAGGCCAGAACCTCGGCGAGCGTCGCCAGATCGACCATCACTCCCGACCGTTCGGAATCCCGATGCCCTCCGGTGGCCGGAACTC
>JASFLG010000107.1:0-10088 GCA_050118205.1 Pseudomonadales bacterium | reverse complement strand
AGACCGGATGGCAGAAGGATTGCCCTCATGAACCGTTACCGAGAGAAGACCGTGAACACCAAAGCCAACCCGCTCAGCTACGGACCCACCATCAGCGACATGCGCCTATCCCGCTTGAGCCACCCGCGGGCGACGATGCTCGCGATCATACTGCTCGCCGTCGTCTTCCTGCTGTTCGGTATGTTCGCCGGTGCGCTGGAAACGGGTTACACGCCCGCGCCCAACACCGCGGGCGGTGCCGCGTCGCTCATCGGCGACTGGGTGCTCGCCCACGTCGGCATCCACATCTGACCGGAGCCTTCATGTCACGGGAGAGAAAAATGGCCAACTCCACTCTGAACAGGATCCGCCGGCAGATTACGCTGGATCCCCGGGAAGGCTGGATTGCCGGTGTCTGCGCGGGTATCGCCAACTACCTGGATACCGATCCGGCATTTGTCCGCGTCGCCGTGGCGGTGAGCGCGCTGTTCTTTCCGAAGCTGACCATCGCCGCGTACCTGATCGCCTGGATCGTGCTCGACGCGGACCGAAAGCTCTGAAGGCAGACGCGCCCCTCAACAGGTCGCCAGACACCCTCCGCCCGCGGGCACCGTATCGGGAACCTCGGCGGCAAGCTCCCGGAACGTGTCCGCCAGATCGCCGACCCGCTCCCCGAAGCGTTGACGCTGCTCGTCGGTCAGGTGGTTCAGCACCCAGACAGTGACTTCCCGGACCAGCGCCTCGTTCGCATCGAATATCGCGGTGAGCTCCGCACCGTAGTACGCCTCCCGGTGCTCGGTGAGCGCGAGGAACCGCTCCCTGAACACCTTCGGCTCGCGCCGATCATTCTTCAGCAGGCGCAGCAGATCCTGTTGCCAGCGTTGCCGGTAATCCGCCCAGAGCGCGAACTGCGGCACGTAGCGTACGGACTGGGCCGCCAGGTAGTCCTTCTGAGCCCGGGTCAAACGGCCGCTGAAGCGGCTCATGGTGTCCGCATACTCGCGCGCCCAGTCCTCCTGAATCTCGTCCACGGGGGTGTCCAGCTCGTCCTCCGAAAACTCGCGGTTGTCCTTCTCCAGGCGCTCCGGCAATCGTGCCACCTGCTCATCGGACAGCGACATGAGCAGCTCCGTGACCATGGGCAGGGACCGGTCGAGCAACACGTCCCACCATCCGTAGAACGTATCGAAGATGCCCTGCACCTCCGCTTCGTCGACGCCGTCGTCGATCTGCGCGGGCAGCGTGTCAAGATAATCAGCATAGCGCGGCAGCTCGCTCGTCCGGTGCCAGTAGTGAATGGCCGACACTTCGGAGGTGAAGTACGCTTCCTGGGCATCATCCATCTGGATGTAGTCATTGGCCGCCCAGCGCGCGAAGCGGTCGGCGTTGTTGTAGAGCATCTTCACGCTGCAGCCGCCAGCGAGAAGCAGTGCTCCGACGACGATGAGGGCGCGTATGGCGCTCGAGACTTTCAAGGTCGATGCTCGAACCGTTCGGAACCGGGGCTCTACCTTACGCCAGCAGAAAGCCGATTATCCATTCGGCTGCCCGCATCTCGTCCGTTTCCTTCTCGAGCGAGGCAACCCCCGCCCGATAGACATCCTCGCCGAGCAGATCCCGGCGCATGTCCATGAGATCCTGCGAGTAGTCGGGCTGGAACTCAGGGTGCCCCTGCAGCGTGAGTACCCGATCTTCGATGACGAAGCCACCGATCGGACAGAACTCGCTGCTCGTGATCACCCGCGCACCCTCGGGCAGCTCGCTGACCTGGTCCTTGTGGCTGGCGATCAGGTTCAGGCGGTCGCCGCCCCCATCCATCCAGGGCTCCCGCGAAACCACGTGGCTTTCCTGAACGCCCACGGCCCAGCCATTTGGCGCGGGTCCGGTGCGGCCGCCGAAGAAGTGGGCGATCAGCTGATGACCGAAGCAGATCCCGATCACCTTGCTGCCCGCCTCGAGCGCGCGGGCGAGAAACCGCGCCAGCTGCCCGATCCAGGGATCGTCATCGTAGACGCTGCTCTTGCTGCCGGTAATCAGGTACGCCGCGTGCGCGCCTGGCTCCGGCAGGGCACCGGTGCGTGCGTCGTAGGTCGAGAAGCGGAGCCGAACGGGCGGCCGGTGCATCTCGGCCGCCCGGGTGAGTAGCCGTTCGAACATGTCCGGATAGTCGCCGTGCTTGTCCAGGAACTCGGGCCGCACTTCGTCCGTGCGCAGGATGGCGATGTCGAGCTCAGATGATTTCAAAGTAGCGTTCCAGCTGCCAGCTATCCAGGTGCCGGGCCCGCTCTCGGCACTCCCACAGCCGGGTCATGGTGTAGTGATCGACAAACGTCTCGCCCAGATACTGCCGGGCGATGCCGGACTCGGCAAAGCGTTCCGCCGCGCGCGAGAGCCCCCCGGGGAAGCGCAAGCCCTCGGGAAGCGAATCTTCCACCGCGTACGCGTTACCGACCACCGGGTCCATCGGATCATACTCGCCGTCGATACCCGCCAGCATGGCCGCGCCCACGGCAGCGGCGACCAGATAGGGATTCGCGTCGGCGCCGGGCACCCGGCATTCCAGCCGCTGGGCCGAAGCGCCACCGGGGATCACCCGCACGGCGGCCGTGCGGTTCTCTACCCCCCAGGTGGAAGCGGTGGGCGCCCAGGCGCCCTTGACCAGCCGCGTGTACGAGTTGATGGTCGGCGCCAGCAGCACCAGCAGCTCGGGAAGGAACTGCTGCAGCCCTGCCAAGGCCCGCTTCTGAAGCTGCGACATCCCGTCGGCGTCGGTCGGGTCGTGGAACTGGTTCTCCCCGGATGCGTCGGTGAGGCTGACGTGGAAGTGGCCGCTCTGGCCGGGATAGTCCATGGACCACTTGGCCATGAACGTCGCCAGGCAATCCTGCCGCTGAAAGAACACCTTGGAGAACGTCTTGAACAGGTTCGCCCGGTCCGCCGACTCGACGCCGTCGCTGGGCCTGAGCGCCGCCTCCCACACCCCCGGACCCGTCTCGCAGTGCAGCCCCTCCAGATCCAGATCCAGGGACTCGCACAGATCCATCAGGCCGTTGAAGCGATCGGCTTCGCTCGAGGCGCGCAGCACCGAGTAACCGAAGTTGCCCGGAGTAAGCGGCAGGAGGTTCCGGTAGCCCTTTTCGCGCACGGAGTGCGGCGTTTCGTGGAACACGAAGAACTCGTACTCGAAGCCCGAGCGCATGGCGAGCCCCCTGGCGGTGAGATTCTCGAGCACCTCCCGCAACCGTGTGCGCGGACACAGTGGATGCGCGCTGCCGTCGTCGGCAACGAACTCTCCCAGAAACAGGGGACAGCCTTCCTGGTCGAGCCAGCGTTCGCTGGCGGTGATCACGCGGAAACGGGCGTCGGGGAATCCGGTATGCCACCCGGTGTAGCGGCCGGCATCGTATAGCCGGTCCTCCACGTCCCAGCCGAAGACGCAGTCGCAGAAACCGCCGCCCTTCCTCAGGAGCCCCTCGAACTTGTCCAGGGAGACGTACTTGCCGCGGTGCACCCCGTCGAGATCGGTCAGCGCGAGCTTTACCCGCGTCGCGCCGCGCTCCCGGTAGTGCGCGAGCTTCTCGTTCAGCAGGGCCTCGGCATCAGTCATCGACGGTGTCTCCCTCGAGTCCCGTCGGACCGGGACATAGCCAGTCGCACACTTTAGTGCGTCCCGGGACCCGTCGTCACGCCCGCGTGGCGCGCCCTTGGCTGTGGATAACTCTCTGGATAAGTCGCGGGGTCCCAGGAGTCAAGGTAAAGGTATGGAAAAGCACCCTGTCAGGGCCGGTCTCCCGACGACCCCCGCTAAACCTTTCAGAATCATAGGGTTACAAAACTGACATGCAACGTAATGCGAGCGTCGTGCCCCATCTTGCCGGTCCGGTGAGAGATTTCCGCAGGGTGTGTATAAAAGTATCGGTCGAGCCCGGCGGCCGCGGTAGAAACTCGCTGAGCTTCCCGGGCTAGAGCTCCTGATCGGGCGGCAGGCGGATGCCGACCTCCGGGATGGTCAGTGGTGAAATCTCGGTGAACACCGCTTCGTCTAGCGGCGTACGCTCGCGCTCCCGGCGCTTGAGGTCCTGATCGGCGGCCTCGGCCTGGGGCGGCAGCGGCGCCGGATCCGGCTGCGGCACCGGCGGCGCCTCGGCACCCCAGGCGCCGATCGCCACGCACAGGCCGACGAGCCCGAGGACCCGGCGACCCAAGCGGCACCGACGGGCCCGCGAACAGGCTGTCGCCCGCTCAGCGACCATAGCGCAGCGACCAGAAGAAGATGGCACCATCATCGTCCAGCCCTCCCGTTCCTTTGGCGGTAATGGGCACGGCCCAGGAAACCGAGCTCGTGAAGTGCGATCCGATCTGGACCTCCCAGGCGAGTCCAAGGTTGGCCAGATGCGCCCAGGCGGACGTCTCCTGGTTTCGGGTCTTACCGTAGACGGCATCTCCGAAGAGCACCAGATCGCCGAGCATCACCGGTGTGCGAAGATCGCCGCGCAACAGCACGCCCTGATCGGCGAGAAAAGCGTCACGCTCGAACCCGCGGGCGCCGCTGATTCCACCGAGCGCAAGGCGCCTCGTGCTCGGCAGCTGGGTACTCGCGAGCTGACCACGGACCCGCACGGACGCCTTCTGCCGCCCCGGCAGGAAGGCGAGGTCGAACGGGTGCCAACCGAGCACGTCCAAGCCGAGATCCCAGAACCGGTCGTCCTGTCCGGCGAACGTCTGACCGTCGATGCTGCCCGCATCGGCATACAGGCGCAGATCGGCCGCCACCCGAGCGGCGTCCCATACCCGGCGGCCCTTGAACGCCGCCGAGACCAGCGTGACGGTCTGGTCCACGCCGCCGGCAGGGAGCTTCCAGGAGAGCTCGTGCCGGCCGGCACCGATTTCCCAGGACAGCCCGCTCAACCGGTCGCGGCGCAGGAATGTCTCCAGCACCGCATCAGCAACCCAGGCGGTGCTGTCGATGTCTTCGATGCCCCCGGTATTGAACGCATTGCGGGCGATGCGACCGCGCAGCAGTCGGCGTCCACCGATCGGGGTCGAGTACTCGGCAAAGCCGAGAAGCTGATTGTCCGGATCCAGCGCCGCGGTGAGCCCCATGCGCAGCACGTCGCCCCGCCCTGCCGGATTGACCAGATCCGCACCGAGCACCACCCGTTGCCGGCCCGTGTAGTCGTCGCCGTAGTTGTCGAGCCTGACGCTGCCATACAGCGTCCGCTTCTCCAGCACATCCAGATTCAGTCGCGTCTCGCCGACCGCATCGCCCGGCTCGAAGCTTGCCCGGGCGGCGAAACCGGGCGCCCGGTTCAGCGCATACAGCCGGGTGTTGATCTCCCGCTGGGTGACCGGGCGGCCGATCAGATCGTCGAAGCGTCGGGAGAGCCGGTCCGGTGCGCCGGCGACGCGAACCTCACCGAGCACGCCCGGCTGAAAGTCGATTGCCACCCGACCGTCCTGGACCGTCTGGGCCGGCACGTAGGCAACCGCGAGGAAGTACCCCGCGGCACGCAGATAGGACTGCACCGCGCTGGCGACCTCTTCGAGCTCGACGATGGACACGCCGCGGCGGGCCTTCTGATCCGCAATCAGGGCGGAGAGGTCCGCCGCATCGCGCGCAGACAGGGTGGTTTTCGGGTTGTGAGCGCCAAGCGCGTTCAGAAAGCGCCCCACCTCCTCGAGCTCAGTTTCCGTGAAACCGTGATTGCCGGGCTGGTTACGCTGGCGGATCTCCGCCAGCCGCGCATCGATCACCGCCTGCACCCCGGCAGCATCGACGGACAGGCCATCGAGCCGGGCCGGATCGGCCAGATCGACCGACCGCACGACGAGGCGCGGGCTGGTCGCCGGGTTGGGGTCCCGATCCACCACCGCCGGAACATCCAGCGGCGCTTCGTCCGCAAGGATCTGAGACGCTGCGAGCACGGCGCCGGCCACGAGCAGCCAGACCAGCCAGCGGCGCGGATGCGGGCGCGTCGGAACGACGCTGATCGGGGCCGGCGTCCCGTTGGCGACCGCCGCCGTCTGCTGCCGCGGTTGGGTATCGTCCTCGTCCACCCGATGCGGCTCGAAGTTGTCGATTATCTCGCGGCGCGCCCGTCGATATTCGGCCAGGGAGAACTCGCCCAGGGCATGCGCCTTGGCGACCCGGCGCAGGCGCACCGTCTCCGGTGCGAGCTTCATCAGGCTCACGAGATTTCCCTCACCAGCCGGAAGCCGGTATCCGCTGCCGGTGCACCGCTGCTCGGACGCTCCGTACCCGCGATGCAAAGGCCAATGGGGTCGCTGTAAGAGCCGCCCACGGCCACGAGCCCGGTCTTGTCCAGCACCCATTCCTGAACGTTGCCGAGCATGTTCTGCAGGCCGTAGGCATTCGCCGAGCCGGTCCCCGTCGGGATCGGCGCGAGACCACGTTCGACGCCGTCGATCTGTACCCTGCAGTTCCGGTTAGGATCCGGGTCGCCCCGCGCGGCCCACAACCACTCGCTCCGGGTCGGCAGGCGGTACGTGTGGCCCGTGACCTCGGACAGCCAGCGGGCGTATGCCTCCACCGTGCGCAGTGACACCCCCGTCACCGGCAGACGTTCGTCGATCTCGAGAGTCTCCAGCTCTTCCGGTGTGCAGCCCTCGAGCTCGACGCAGAACTTACGGAACTGAGCCCAGGAGATCTCCTGCTTGGTCATCGCGAACCGTCCGCTGCCATCCTCGCTGGGCACCACGACGAGCCGCGGGCCGGCGGCTTCCTCGCCGACACGGTCGGCGCAGGATCCCCGGCGGCCTGTCTGCGCGCCGTTGCCGACCAGATAGGAGAGCGAGCACGGATCGACCGCGACCTCCGCCGTCAGGAGCCCGCTGCCGAATCGGGTCTCGACATCCCGCTTGAACCGTGCCGCCCGATCAGGATCGAGCTCGGCGAGCTGTGTCATGCACTCGTTGAACCGCGCCGCCACTTTTTCCCGGGTCGCATCCGGCTCGAGAGCATCCGTGCTGAGCGCCTCGACGGACTCGAGATCGAGACGCAGGCATGAGGCGGTCAACACCTCGTCGAGCGCCTCGGCCTGAGCGCGCTTCTTCGCAGCGAGCTGTCGCGCCTGTGCCAGCGCCGCAGCCTGTGTCCTGGCTTGTGCGACCGAGCTCATCAGGTCCTCCCGGGTCGCCGCATCGAAAAGACGCGGTTCGAGCTCGGAGAGCAGCTGCTCCGCTTCATCGACCCGGTCCGCGGCGAGCGCATCGCGCACCAGAACTTCCAGGGTGTCCGCGATGGCGAGATCCATCTCTGCGAGGCTCTTGCTCTGAGGAAACACCTGGCGCACCCGGGCAGCCTCCCGGCGCAGGTCGGCAAGCCAGGCCTGGTCGGGCTTCGCGCCCTCGAGCAGCGTCCGGACTCGCGCCAGAGCACGGGTTTCCAGCAGGCCCGTCGTCTCGCTCATGTCGCCGTAGGCTCTGGCGTGCGCCAGCAGCTCAACGGCACGATCGAGATCGATCAGACCGAGCAGGTGCTCGCTGTACGCCGCACGTATCCGATCGGCCACTGCCGCACGTGCGTTGCCGGCACCATCCACGGACTCGAGCGCGGCGAATTCCGCGGCAAGGCTCTGCTCCCAGTTCGCATCGAAAGCGGGCTTCTCGAGCAGCGCGTTCAGACGGGAGATCTGCGCGTCGAGCAGCGTCGTCTGCCGGACCTCCTGTTTGACCTCGGAGAGCTGCGCGTCGCCGATCAGGTAGTTCACGGACAGCACCGCCAGCAGCACGGCAGCGGCGGCCAGCGCGCTCCGGACCGGCCATGGCGACGGACCGAGCAGATACTTCTCCACCTCGGCGATGTCCTGCGGACGATCCTGACGGTTGAACGCCAGGCAGCGGTGCAGAACGCGCCATTGCCTTCGGCTGAGCCCCCTGGGCCGCTCCGGTCTGAGGCCCTCCCGGGCTGCGTCCTCCGCCGACATTCGCCCGTAAGGGTGGTGTCCGGTGAGGATCAGGTAGATGACGATGCCGAGGGAGTAGAGGTCGTCGCGGACCTCCGGATTGTCGCCAGCAAGCATCTCCCGGCTGGCATAAGCGGGTGTGAGCGCCGCAAGGCGGGTCGGATCGAACAACGTATCCTCGCCCTGGACGTCGGTCAGCTGCACCGCCCGGGCGATGCCGAAATCCAGGATTTTCGGGGCATTGCTCGGCGTCACGAATACATTTCCCGGCTTGAAGTCCGCGTGCACGATGCCTGCCTCGTGCGCGTGCTTGAGGCCGGAGCAGATACCCCTGATGACCTTCCAGGCTGCCGTCTCGGGGAGCCCGTTCGGATAGGCGCGCAGCAGCGCCGCCAGCTCCTGCCCTTCGAGAAGCTCCATGGTCATGAACGGCACGTCGCCATCCTTGTCGAAGTCGTAGATGGAGACGATGTTCGGGTGCGAGAGCGACTGGGACTTCGCCGCCTCGCGCTGAAGGGCGATGAAGGCTTCGGGATGCTCGCGAAAGTCGTTGTTCAGCACCTTGATAGCGAGAAACGGCTGCCGGTCCCGGGCCTCGACCTTGCGCAGATCCTTGGCGCGGAACACGCTACCCATACCCCCGCTGCCAAGCTTCTCCTCGAGCACGAAGCGTGACTTCAGAACGCGCGGCGCGTCGGCCTCGCCGGCGCCTTCGCCGGAAAAGCTCGAGGAGAGGCTGGGATCCGTTCTGAGAACGGTGGCGTCGTTGCCGTGCGGGTCACTCATGGCACGCCGGCCTCGCAATCACCAGAGACACGTTGTCACGGGCGGCCCCGGAGAGACATCGGGACACCAGCTTTTCCGCCGCGTCCTCGAGGTCGCCGCTGGACAGGGACCGGATCAGCGTCTCCTGGTCCAGCTCGCGGTAGAGACCGTCGCTGCAGAGCAGCAGGGTGTCCCCGGAGCTCACGTCGAACACGGCCACGTCGAGATTGAGGCTCGCCTGCCCCCCGACCGCCCGGGTGATGATGTTGGTGTCGTGGGCGAGCGCATCCGCCTCGCTGACCACCCCGGCATCGAGGAGGTCGGAGACCGGATTGTGGTCACGGGTGACCTGCTCGAGGCGCCCACCCCGCAGCCGATACAGACGTGAATCGCCGGCCCAGAGCACTACGCCGACGTCGTCACGGGCAAGGAGCGCGACCACGGTGGAACCGACCGTGCCGCCCTGGCAGCGGGTCTGCGAATGCAGGCGCAGCTCGTCGTTCACGGAGAGCAGGGCATCCTCGACCCGGTCCACGTCGTCGGCCAGCGGACCCTGAAGCGGGACCCGGGCGAGCGCGTCGGTAATTGCCTGGCTCGCCACGTCGCCCGCCATGTGTCCACCCATGCCGTCCGCCACTACCCACAGGGCGACGTCCGGGCGGCTGAGCACGGAGTCCTCGTTGTTCTTGCGCCGATTGCCGCGGTGGCTCTGCTGCGCCGATTGCCAGGAATAGGACATGAGCCTACAGGTGTCTGAACCGGATGGCCGCTTCCTGCGACAGGGGCTCACCCAGCGCGATCCACCCGTCGCCCCAGAGCCGGAGCTCGCCACGGCGCAGGAACGTCACCTTTTCGTCTTCGGTCTGCACGTACGTGCCGTTGGTGCTGTGGTCCACCAGCACGAAGTACTGCTTGCGGTGCTCGATGTGCGCGTGGGAGCGCGAGGCGCCAGCCGCCGTGACGGTCAGGTCCGCATCGGGGGCCGTGCCGAGATCGACCCGCCGTCGCTCGTCGAGCGTCAACTGCCGGTCGTGCCAGTCCAGCACCAGCTGAGATGCTTCGCGCGCATCCATGTCGCAGCATGCCTCGAGTTTGCGTCGTGAACGGCAAGCATAGGCGACGGCTTCGGGCGCAGATGGGACACGGATCACACTTGGCGGGCGACCCGCTGCGCCGATCGGCGACTCAGTGCATGAAATTGAACATCCGCCGCCGGTAGGCGGTGGCGAGTTCCGAGCCCTTACCGAGCAGGCTGAAGATGCGGATCATGGTCGTGCGCCCGAGATCGTCGCGGAACGCGCGATCCTTCTGCAGGATGGACATCGCCTGGGTGAGCGCCCCCTCGTAATCGCGCGCGGCAGCGAGGACGATCGCAAGCTGATAGCGCGCATCGAGATCCTCCGGATCGGTCTGGACCCG
>JASFLG010000106.1:0-10147 GCA_050118205.1 Pseudomonadales bacterium | reverse complement strand
CAGGGCGTGAGGATTGAGCTCGAGCACCGCGCCGAGCCTCGGACCCGCAGCGTTCAGCGCGTCGATGCGCGACAGGTAATCCCGGGTGACCTCGGTCGCGGTGAGCTCCCCGGTGCGAAGCTGGCGGGCGAGATCGGAGGCGGACAGAGTCATCGGCCGGTCCTCATCGGGTGCGTGTCCACAGGCCGAGACCAGAAGCAGAAGCAGGCCGACGGCGACACGGTTCACACGGGTCCCGGCTGGCGCTGCCGGCTCGTGGCGACTCCCACCAGGCGCGTGCCCGGAACGGCAGCGGGTTTCCAGACTTCCACGTCGATTCGCGCAATGCCCTCGTCGAAGAGATCGTCCGCGAGCCGCTCCGCCAGGGTCTCGATGAGCCGGAAGCGACCGGCGATCGCGAATTGCTCGATACGCCTGGCGAGGTCGACGTAGTCGGTGGCGTGCTCCAGGGTGTCGCTTGCCGCCGCGGCGGCGAAGCTGGTGGTGAGCGTGACACTGATGAGCAGTTGCTGGCGACTCGCACGCTCGTGGGGGTGGACGCCGATCACGCAGCGCACCGGCAGCTCGCGGACGAACAGCGTACCCACGCGTGCGGTCTCAGCCCGCCACGGCAGGCAGCTCGACCATCGGCCAGCGCGCGCGCACGGAGATGATCTGCTCGGTACGCTGGCCGGCCAGCAGCCGCTGGCAACCGGCAAAGGCAATCATGGCACCGTTGTCGGTGCACAGTGCCGGGGCCGGGTAGAGGACCTCCGCATCCAGCCGCTCGCGCAGCGCCGCCCGCAGCCGCTGGTTGGCGCTGACCCCACCGGCGATGAGCAGCATCGTGCAACCCGTGGCCTCGAGCGCGCGGCGGCACTTGATCACCAGCGTATCCACCACGGCCTCCTCGAAGGCGCGGGCGATATCGTGCCGATCCTGATCCGAGACCGGCTCGTGTGCCTGCACCGTGTTCAGGGTGTAGGTCTTCAGGCCGCTGAAGCTGAAGTCGAGACCGGGCCGGTCGGTCATGGGGCGGGGAAACCGGAAGCGGCCCGGGTCGCCACGCTCGGCACATCGGGCGAGGGCGGGGCCGCCGGGGTAACCGAGCCCGAGCATCTTCGCTGCCTTGTCGAATGCTTCACCCGCCGCGTCGTCCACGGACTCGCCGAGCATCCGATAGCGTCCGATGCCGGCGACCTCCACGAGCTGGGTGTGTCCGCCCGAGACGAGGAGGGCGACGAACGGGAAGGTCACGGACCGGTCGGCATCCAGGAGCGGCGCCAGCAGGTGTCCTTCCATATGGTGGACGGCCATCGCCGGGATGCCGAGCGACCACGCGAGCGTCTGCCCGAACCCCGCCCCGACCATGAGCGCGCCGACCAGACCGGGACCCGCTGTGTAGGCGATGGCGTCCAGATCTTCGAGCGCCAGCTGCGAATCGTCTAGAATCTTGCGAATCAAGGGCACGATCCGACGGACGTGGTCGCGGGACGCGAGCTCGGGAACGACCCCGCCGAAGTCGGCGTGCAGGTCGGTCTGACTGTGCAGGGCCTCGGCGAGGAGACCGCGCTCGCTGTCGTAGACAGCGATGCCGGTTTCGTCGCAGGAGGTTTCGATGCCGAGGACGCGCATGCGGCTGCAGTTTACCCCGATTCGGCGACGCACGGCGGGCTTTTCCGGCACGGTTCGGCGCGCCGGGCATCGATTTCTCGTTTTGCATTGGTCCGGTGATCCCAGTAGAATTCGCGGCCTTTCACCCTCAGCCGAGTTAAGTAAACGACCTGATGCCCAGCGTAAAAGTCAAAGAAAACGAGCCGTTCGACGTTGCCCTGCGCCGCTTCAAGCGTTCCTGCGAGAAGGCGGGTGTGCTTTCCGAGGTACGTCGCAGGGAGTTCTACGAGAAGCCCACGGCCGTTCGAAAGCGCAAGGCTGCGGCGGCGGTAAAGCGGCATCTGAAGAAGCTGCAGCGCGAAGCCCGCCGTTTCGAGAAGACCTACTGAGCGCCGCCTCAGCGGGCGCCCAGCCCTGAAGCCCATGGCCGAGCTCAAGGCCCGAATCCTCGAAGACACCAAAGCTGCCATGAAGGCGCGCGACAAAGCGCGCGTGGCGGCGCTGCGCATGGTGAACGCCGAGATCAAGCGGGTGGAGGTGGACGAGCGCCGTGAGCTCACGGACGACGATGTGCTGGCGGTGCTCAACCGTATGCTCAAGCAGCGTCGGGACGCGCTTTCTCAGTTCGAGGGCGCAGGTCGTGAGGATCTCGCGGCGCAGGAGCGTTACGAGATCGGCCTGATCGAGAGTTTCATGCCCGCGGCCATGTCGGAAGCGGAGATCGAGGCGCTCGTCGACCGTGTTGTGGCCGAAACGGGCGCGACCAGCATGCAGGACATGGGCAAGGTGATGGGTGCGGTGAAATCGGCCATCACGGGTCGCGCCGACATGGCGCTGGTGAGCGCCAAGGTCAAAGCCCGCTTGGGCTGACGAGACAGGCACTTACTTAGCGTTGTCATCCGGACACGTCGAAGGCGGTAAACTGGCGATGATTCGTACCGGATTCGGCGCATGTCCAGACTGATTCCCGTCATTCTTGCCGGCGGCACCGGCAGCCGCTTGTGGCCGCTGTCCCGCGAGCTTTTTCCCAAGCAGTTTCACTCGCTCTTCTCCGAGAAGTCCCTGATGCAGGAGACGCTCGCGCGCGCCACGCGGGTGACCTCGGAGGCGCCGATCATCGTCTGCAACGAGGAGCATCGGTTTCTCGTGGCCGAGCAGTGCCGGGCGATGGGCATCGGCTGGCAACGGCTCATTCTCGAGCCCGAGGGCCGAAACACTGCACCGGCGATTGCGCTGGCGGCGCTGGCGGCGCCGGCCGATTCGACCCTGCTGGTGCTGCCGTCCGATCACCTCATTCAGGATGAAGATGCGTTTGCCGCCGCCGTGGCCCTGGCCCGGACGGCTGCAGAACGCTGCGCAATGGTGACTTTCGGGATCGTGCCGACGCGCCCGGAGACGGGCTACGGTTATCTCCAGGCCGACGGCGAGGGTCCCGATGCGCGTCCCGTTGGCTCGTTTGTCGAGAAGCCGGACCTGGCCAGCGCCGAATCCTATCTCGCCGCCGGCAACTACTTCTGGAACTCCGGCATGTTCCTGTTCGGTGCGTCCACATATCTCCAGGAGCTCGAGCGGCTGGCCCCGGCGCTGGCCGGTCCGCTGCGCACTGCGTTCGAGGAAGGCGAGGTGGATCTGGATTTCTTCCGGCCGGGCCCGTCGTTTCTCGACTGTCCGTCGGACTCCATCGACTACGCCATCATGGAGAAGACGGACAAGGCCTGGACGGTGCCTGCCGCGTTCGGGTGGTCCGACGTCGGCAGCTGGTCGGCGATCCTGGATGCCTCCAGCCAGGATGCACAGGGCAACTGCGCCATGGGGGACGTGGTCAGCGTGAACACGCGGGGTTCCTACGTGCAGGCGAACCACCGGCTGGTCGGGACCATCGGCATCGAGGATCTGATCGTGGTCGAGACGGCCGACGCGGTGCTGGTCGCCGCCAAGGACCAGGTGCAGGACGTGAAGCAGCTGGTGGAGCGGCTGAAGGCCGAGCGCCGTGAGGAGTACGTGAGCCATCGGGAGGTCTTTCGACCCTGGGGCAGCTACGAAGGCGTGGAGCAGGGGGAGCGCTACCAGGTGAAGCGGATCCGGGTGAAGCCGGGTGAGCGGCTGTCGCTGCAGATGCATCATCATCGAGCGGAGCACTGGATCGTCGTGCGTGGCACCGCCGAAGTCACGCGCGGAGAGGAGACCTTCATGCTCTCGGAGAACGAAAGCACGTACATCCCGCTGGGGGTGACCCATCGACTGACCAACCCGGGCCGACTGCCGCTGGAGCTCATCGAGGTGCAGGTGGGGGCCTATCTCGGCGAGGACGACATCGTACGTTTTGAAGACGTGTACGGCCGCTGACGCGGCCGATTTTTGTGACCGCTAAATGCGGCCATAAATGACGAGATTGGCCAAGGCCAATCTCGCGTGTACCCGGCCGCCATGGCTGGCAGGGCGGGCCGGGCTTCCCGGGTCTGTGCTAACTTAATCCCATGGCCGGCCGCATCCCGCAATCCTTCATCAACGACCTTCTGGCGCGTACGGATATCGTGGACGTCATCGATGCGCGGGTGCCGCTGAAGAAAGCCGGACGCAACTACCAGGCACGCTGCCCGTTTCACGAGGAAAAGACGCCATCGTTCAGCGTCAGTCCGGACAAGCAGTTCTACTACTGCTTCGGCTGCCAGGCCTCCGGGACGGCGCTCACCTTTCTCATGGAGTTCGATCGGCTCGAGTTCGTCGAGGCCGTCGAAACCCTGGCCCGGATGGCTGGTGTGGAGGTCCCCCGGGAAGGGGACCGGCGTCCTGCCGGTCAGGATCACTCGGGCATCTACGCGGCGCTCGCCAGGGCCGAGCGCCTGTATCGGGCCGAGCTCAGGAAGTCCGAGCGGGCGGTGGCGTATCTGAAGAATCGGGGGCTCACGGGCCTGGTGGCCAGGGACTTCGGCATCGGCTACGCGCCGGACGGCTGGCAGACTGTGCAGGCGGCCTTCCAGAACGACCCGGGCGTGAGCGAAGAAGACCTTCTGGGTGCGGGGTTGCTCACCCGCAACGAAAAAGGCCGGGTCTACGACCGCTTCCGGGATCGGATCATGTTTCCGATCCGCGATACCCGCGGGCGGGTGATCGGCTTCGGGGGCCGGGTGCTCGGCCCCGAGGACGGACCGAAGTACCTGAACAGCCCGGAGACGCCGGTGTTTCACAAGGGCCGGGAGCTCTATGGGCTCTTCGAGGCCCGCAGCGCACTGCGCAGGATCGAGCAGCTCATCGTGGTGGAAGGGTACATGGACGTGGTGGCGCTCTCTCAGGCGGGGATCGCCAATGCCGTGGCGAGCCTCGGCACCTCCACGACCGGGGATCACTTTCATAAGCTCTATCGTTACTGCGAGGAGGTGGTCTGCTGCTTCGACGGTGACGCGGCAGGCCGGCGCGCCGCGTGGAAAGCGCTCGAGAATGCGCTGCCGACGCTGACCGACGGCCGGCAGCTCAAGTTCATGTTCCTGCCCGAGGGAGAGGACCCGGATTCGCTCGTGCGCAAGGAAGGAAGGGCGGCGTTTCTACGCCGGGTGACCGATGGCTCGCCGGCGATCGAGTACCTCTTCACCGAGCTCAGCGAGGGCCTGGACCTCCACCAGCTGGACGATCAGGCGCGTCTGGCGAGCCTGGTCATGCCTTACATCGAAAAGGTCCCCGACGGGGTGCTCAAGCAGCTGATGCGCCATCGGCTGTCCCGGCTGACCGGACTCGGCACCGATGCAGCCCCCGCCGTGGCACGACCGCGGATGCGAGCGCGGGCGCCCGCACCGGACGGTGCGCTGAGTCCACTCACCCGGCGCCTGCTGTCGTGTCTGCTCCGGGTCCCGGAATCGCTCGGTGGTGTGGAACCTGCCGTGCGCGCGGCGGTAGCCGGATATGCGGCGGACGACGTGTTCGCCGAAATCGTGACGTATGTGGATCAGAATCCCGGTGTCGATCGCAGCGAGCTGGTGGGACGCTGGGCAGGTCAACCGGTCGGCAGCGAGCTGGCGGCGCTCGCCGCGGTACCGCACACCCTGAGCGAGGAAGCGGTGGCCCGGGAGCTGGCCGAAGGGCTCGCAAGCTACGTGGCCGCGAAGGCGCGCGATGATCGCCGGCGTCTGCTCAGAGAGCTCAAGGAAGCGCCGAGCGCGGAAAAGCTGAGGACGCTGCAGTCGCTCATCAAGGGAGACACGCCGCACTCTGCGCCCGGAAGCGGGTCTAATTCCCGGTAACGACGCTTGGATTTTCCTTTGTAGTCGCCATATCGATGGGTATAATCGCCCGTTTGTCCGGGCCCGGTGGGGCAGGGCCTGGCCTACGCGGCTGTTTTTGACTGTTTACTTGTTGGTACTGACAACCAAGGCGGATCACCGACGCGCTTCGGCGCCGCCGCGCCCGGAGGTCGCCGGGCAATCCGGGTGGTGCGGACGGGTAGACGCAGATAAAGAGGGTCTATGAGCAACCAAATCCAACAGCAGGAATCTCGACTCAAAGAGCTCATCGCCAAGGGCAAGGAGCAGGGCTACATTACCTACGCCGAGGTTAATGACCACCTGCCTGACGATATCAGCGATCCGGATCAGATCGAGGACATCATCCGGATGATCAACGACATGGGGATCACCGTCTACGAGACGGCCCCCGACAGCGATGAGCTGCTCACCACCGGTGAGAACACGGCGGACGAGATTGCAGCCGAGGAAGCCGCGGCGGCGCTTGCTGCCGTGGAAACGGAAGCGGGCCGGACCACCGACCCGGTGCGCATGTACATGCGCGAGATGGGCACGGTGGAGCTGCTGACCCGCGAAGGCGAGATCGCCATCGCCAAGCGCATCGAGGAAGGCATCCGCGACACCCTGACGGCGCTTGCCTACTATCCAGGCGCGGTCGAGTACCTGCTGGAGACCTACGCCGAGGTCACCAAGGAAGGCAAGCTTTCCGATCTCCTCGTGGGCTATCTCGACCCGACCGATGACGTGCCCCAGGCGCAGCAGGTGCAGCCGGGACAGCAGACCGATGACGATGATTCCTCCGACGACGAGGACAAGGGCCCCGATCCGGTCGAGGCCAAGCGTCGCTTCACGGCGCTCAAGCGCCAGTACAACAAGACGCAGAAGCTCATCAAGGACAAGGGCCGTTCCCACAAGGAGACGCAGGCGCAGCTCGAGAAGCTCGGCGAGGCCTATTCTCCGTTCAAGCTGGTGCCCCGCCATTTCGACGAGATGGTGGTCATGGCCCGCGACGGGCTCGACCGGGTCCGCCGTCAGGAGCGCATCATCATGCACACCTGTGTGCGGGTCTGCGGCGTGCCGCGGGACGTCTTTCGGAAGTCCTACGTCGGCAGCGAAACGAGCGTGGCCTGGGTCAATCGTCTGATCAAGCAGAAGAAGGATTACTCGTCCGCGGTCGATGCGCACAAGGACGAGATCGTCCGCGCGCAGAAGAAGCTGAAGGCGGTGTGCACCGAGACCGGGCTGACGGTCACGGAGATCAAGGACATCAATCGCCGCATGTCGCTCGGTGAAGCCAAAGCACGGCGCGCGAAAAAGGACATGGTGGAGGCAAACCTCCGGCTGGTGATTTCCATCGCCAAGAAGTACACGAATCGCGGTCTGCAGTTCCTGGACCTCATCCAGGAAGGCAACATCGGCCTGATGAAGGCGGTGGACAAGTTCGAGTACCGGCGCGGGTACAAGTTCTCGACCTATGCGACCTGGTGGATTCGGCAGGCGATCACCCGTTCCATCGCCGATCAGGCTCGCACGATCCGCATCCCCGTGCACATGATCGAGACGATCAACAAGCTGAACCGGGTTTCCCGGCAGATGCTTCAGGAGATGGGCCGCGAGCCGACCCCGGAGGAGCTCGGTGAGCGGATGGAAATGCCCGAGGACAAGGTCAGACGGGTACTGAAGATTGCGAAAGAGCCGATATCAATGGAGACGCCGATCGGCGACGATGAGGATTCTCATCTCGGTGACTTCATCGAGGACCTCACGATCGGTTCGCCGGTCGAGCTCGCGACAGGCGAGGGCCTGAAGGAGGCGACCCGGGAGGTGCTGGGTGGCTTGACGGCGCGGGAAGCCAAGGTGCTGCGCATGCGCTTCGGTATCGACATGAACACGGATCACACCCTGGAAGAGGTCGGCAAGCAGTTCGACGTGACACGGGAGCGGATCCGGCAGATCGAGGCCAAGGCCCTGCGGAAACTGCGGCATCCGAGCCGATCGGAACACTTAAGAAGTTTTCTTGATGAATGGCTTGATGGCGGGCGCTCTTAAGTCACAAAATGAATCATTCTTGAAACACAATGGAGTTTTAATTGATTTGTGATGTGGTTTAATAGCCCGGATTTTGGCCCGCCAAGAGCCGCGGGCGCCCTGAAAAATAATAACTATAACAACAAGTAAACAACTGAAGTGACGAGACTATGAACTCGACACCTTACAAGGTCGAACCCCAGAGCCGGTATCCCAGCCTGGCAGACGCGCTCGACGCAGCGGCGGACGGTCAGACGGGCTACAACTTCTACAGCGCCAAGGGCGAGCTGGAGCACCAGCTGCCTTATCGCACGCTGCGCAAAGATGCGCTCGTGCTTGCGCGCAAGCTCAACTCCCTCGACCTTCCGCGTGGTGCGCGTGTGGCGATCGTCGCCGACACGCACCCGCTGTTTCATCGTTACTTCTTTGCCTGCCAGTATGCCGGCCTGATTCCCGTTCCGATTCCGGCTGCGCTGCAGCTCGGTGGCAGCGACGCTTACGTTCGTCAGCTGCGCCTGCTGCTGCAGAGCTGCACTGCCTCGGTTGCGGTCGCGCCGCCGAGTTTCGTGGATTTTCTGCACGCCGCCGGCACCGGTCTGGGTCTGGCCCTGTGCGGCGGAACTGAGCTTTTCGAGGCGCTGCCGGAGTCGCCTGAGCCGCTCGAGCCGCTCGGCAGGGGTGAGCCCGCATATCTGCAGTACACGTCCGGGAGCACGCGATTTCCGCGCGGTGTGGAAATGACCCAGGAAGCGGTCATGAACAACCTGCGCGAGATCTGCGACATCGGCGTGCAGGTTACCGACGAAGACCGCCTCGTTTCCTGGCTGCCGTTCTATCACGACATGGGACTCGTGGCGTTTGTGCTCGGTGCGCTTTACAGCCAGCTCACGGTGGACTACCTGAGCCCGCGCACGTTCGCGATGCGTCCGCGCCTTTGGCTGAAGATCATCAGCGACAACCGCGGCACGGTGTCCTCGAGCCCGCCAACGGGCTACGCTTTGTGCGCGACCCGGCTGCGGGAAGCGGACCAGCAGCGCTACGACCTGTCTTCCTGGCGGGTTGCCTGCGTGGGTGCGGAGCGTATTCACCCGGAGCAGCTCCGACGCTTCGCCAAGCTGCTGGAGCCGGTGGGCTTCGACCCCAATTCTTTCGTCGCCTGCTACGGCATGGCCGAGTGCGGTCTCGGCATCAGCTTTGCACCGCTCGGTGAAGGCGTGCACGTGGACCGCGTGAACAAGGACCTGATGATCGAGTCGGGCATTGCCGAGCCGGCCGAAGAAGACTATCTGGAGCTCGTGGACTGTGGCGCGCCCCTGCCGAGCTACGAGACCAAGGTGTGCGACGACGACGGCAACCCTCTGCCGGAGCGTCAGTGCGGTCGCATCTGTGTGCGCGGTCCGAACGTCATGCGCGGCTACTTCGGCGACCCGGAGGCGACCCGCGAGGTCCTGACCGAAGACGGCTGGCTCGACACGGGTGACATCGGCTACCGGATTGGCGACCACATCGTGATCACCGCCCGGCGCAAGGACGTGATCATCGTCAACGGTCGTAATCTCTGGCCGCAGGATCTGGAGCACCTGGCGGAAACATCGCCGGGCGTACGCATGGGCGACACCTCCGCGTTCTCGGTCACCCGTCCGAATGGCGAGGAACTGGCCGTGCTGGTGGTGGAGTCGCGCAAGCCGCAACCGGAGCTCGCGAGCACCCTGGCGGGCCTCATGCGTGCTCACTTCGGTGTCACACCGTACATCGACATGGTGCCGCCCCGGACCCTGCCGCGCACGTCGTCCGGCAAGCTGTCCCGTTCACGGGCTTGTGCGGATTTCGTCGCTCGGATGACGTGGGACGCGAACGGGCAGCCCGTTCCGCTCGGGGATGACCGCCAAGAGGCGAATGCCTGAGGCCACGGGCAAGGGCCCGGCGCGCAAGTCCAAAGGCAGCATCCTTCTCACCGGCGCCACCGGGTTCATCGGCCGGCGCATTCAGGATCGACTCCTTGCCGACGGCTGGCACCTGCGCGTGCTGGCCCGGTCGTCGTCCGCACGGGTCGGTCATCTCCACCCTTCTGCGCAGCTGGTCGACGGTACGCTCGCTGACGCCTCGACGCTCTCCCGGGGGCTGGCCGGGACGGTCGCAGTGATCAACTGCGCCGGCACCGTGCGCGGCGCGCGATACGAGGATTTCGAGAGGGCGAACGTGAGCGGTGTGCGTGCCCTGTGCGAGGCCATGAGCCGCTTGAGCGCACCGCCGGCTCTGCTGCATCTGAGTTCGCTTGCCGCCGAGGCGCC
>JASFLG010000105.1:0-10271 GCA_050118205.1 Pseudomonadales bacterium | reverse complement strand
AGCGCAACGGCACGGTGGTCCCGTATACGGACGACAAGATCGCGCTGGCACTGACCAAGGCGTTTCTCGCCGTCGAGGGGGGCACCGCTGCCGCCTCTCCACGCATTCGCGAGCTGGTGGCACACCTCACGGATCAGGTCACCTCCACCTTCAAGCGCCGCTTTCCTTCCGGCGGCACCATCCACATCGAGGACATCCAGGATCAGGTGGAGCTGGCCCTGATGCGCTCCGGCGAGCACCGCGTGGCCCGGGACTATGTGCTCTACCGCGAGGAGCGGGCCAGGGCACGGCGCGAACGGCGCGCCGCCGAGCAGCCGGACGTGGAAGGCAGCGCCGCCATCAACGTGATCTACGAGGATGGCAGCAGCGGACCACTCGATGTGAACCGCATGCGGACCCTGGTCCTCGAAGCCTGCACCGAGCTCGATGCCGTCGATGCGGACCGCATCATCAGCGATGCCATGACCAACATGTATGACGGCATCTCGCGGCGCGACGTGTCCACCTCGCTGCTGATGACCGCCCGAACGCTGATCGAGGAAGAGCCCAACTACACCTACGTGACCGCCCGGCTCCTGCTCGACGAGCTGCGCACCGAGGCCCTGCAGTTTCTGAACGTGGCCTCCGGCGAGCACTTCCGCGCCACGCAGAGCCAGATGGTGGACCTCTACCCGAAGGCGCTCGCCGCCTTCATCGAGCGTGGCATCGAGCTCGAGCTGCTGGCTCCGGAGCTGTCCGGATTCGACCTGGCGGCGCTGGGTGCGGCACTGAAGCCGGGGCGGGATCTGCAGTTCACCTATCTGGGCCTGCAGACCCTGTACGACCGCTACTTCATCCACTCGGACGACACCCGCTTCGAGCTGCCTCAGATTTTCTTCATGCGCGTGGCCATGGGGCTCGCGGTGCGTGAGGATGATCCCACCGCGCGCGCCATCGAGTTCTACGATCTGCTGTCGAGCTTCGACTACATGAGCTCGACGCCGACGCTGTTCAACGCCGGTACCCTGCGCCCGCAGCTCTCGTCCTGCTTTCTCACCAGCGTCCCGGACAATCTGGAAGGCATCTACGGCGCGATTCGTGACAACGCGCTGCTCTCCAAGTGGGCTGGCGGTCTCGGCAACGACTGGACCCGGGTGCGCGCGCTCGGCTCCTACATCAAGGGCACGAACGGCAAATCCCAGGGCGTGGTGCCGTTCCTGAAGGTGGTCAACGATACTGCCGTCGCCGTCAACCAGGGCGGCAAACGCAAAGGCGCCGTCTGCGCCTATCTCGAGACCTGGCACCTGGACATCGAGGAGTTCCTCGATCTCAGGAAGAACACGGGCGACGACCGCCGCCGCACCCACGATATGAACACGGCGAACTGGATTCCCGATCTCTTCATGAAGCGCGTCTTCGAGGACGCCGAGTGGACCCTGTTTTCGCCGAGCGACGTGCCCGACCTGCACGACCTCTACGGCCGCGCCTTCGAGAAGCGCTTCGAGGCCTACGAGGAAATGACCCGCACCGGCGAGCTCACCCTGTTCCGCCGCATCAAGGCGCGCGAGCTGTGGCGCAAGATGCTGTCCATGCTCTTCGAAACCGGCCATCCCTGGATGACCTTCAAGGACGTCTGCAACGTCCGCTCCCCCCAGCAGCACGCCGGCGTCGTCCACTCCTCGAACCTGTGCACGGAGATCACCCTGAACACGTCCGAGGAGGAAGTGGCCGTCTGCAATCTGGGCTCCATCAACCTGCCCCGTCACATCGTCGACGGCAAGCTGGATATGAAGAAGCTCAAGAAGACGGTCCGGACCGCCGTGCGCATGCTCGACAACGTGATCGACATCAACTACTACTCCGTGCCCCAGGCGCGCACGTCGAACATGCGCCACCGGCCGGTGGGCCTCGGGATCATGGGTTTCCAGGACGCGCTCTACGAGCTCCGGATCCCGTACGGCAGCGACTCGGCTGTGGCCTTCGCGGACACGTCCATGGAGGCGATCAGCTACTACGCCATCGACGCGTCCTGCAAGCTCGCCAAGGAGCGTGGCGCCTACGCCAGCTTCTCCGGGTCTCTCTGGAGCCAGGGCATCATGCCCATCGATTCGCTGAAGATGCTCGCGAACGAGCGTGGTGAAGACTACCTGGATGCGGACTTTTCGAGCACGCTCAACTGGGACAAGCTGCGAGCCAAGGTGCAGATCCACGGCATGCGCAACTCCAACGTGATGGCCATCGCGCCGACGGCCACCATCGCCAACATCACCGGAGTCTCCCAGTCCATCGAGCCCACGTATCAGAACCTGTACGTGAAGTCGAACCTGTCCGGCGAGTTCACGGTCGTGAATCCGTACATGGTCCACGATCTCAAGAAGCTGGACCTGTGGGACAAGGTGATGGTCAACGACCTGAAGTACTACGACGGCAGCCTGGCCAGCATCGAGCGCGTGCCGGAGGAGCTGAAGCAGCTCTACGCCACTGCGTTCGAGGTGGAACCACGCTGGCTCGTCGATGCCGCCAGCCGGCGTCAGAAGTGGATCGACCAGGCCCAGTCTCTGAACCTGTACATCGCCGAGGCGTCGGGTAAGAAACTCGACATCACCTACCGCATGGCGTGGCTCCGGGGATTGAAGACCACCTACTACCTGCGCGCCCTGGGAGCGACGAGCACGGAGAAGTCGACCCTCGACCGCGGCAAGCTGAACGCGGTGTCGGCGTCGGCGCCGACGCCGTCCGCGAGCAAGCCGGCGTCCACATCGACAGCCACCACCGAGGATCTCGGCGAGGCGGCGGAGGTGCCTCTGGCCTGCTCGATCGACGACCCCGACTGCGAAGCCTGCCAGTAACCGCGAGAGTCAGAGGAGCAAGCACATGTTGAGCTGGGACGACTACGAAGACGACACACCAGCGTCGGCAGCAGACGCCGCGCCCGCCAGCGTCGAGCCCGCGTCCGAAACGGCCGCGCGCGAGCCGGCCGCGCCGGCAGCGGACATCAGCCCCGTTCCCGAGCCGACCCCGGAGCGCCATCTGACGCTGGCCGGCGGGCCGAGCGGCGAGGATCCGGTGCGCACCAATCTCGCGGCCCCCATCGAGGCCCGCGCGACCGAGGCCGTACCGGCGCCGCAGGCGCAGCTGACGGCCGCCGAGCCGGACGCCATGCGCGAGGCGGAAGTCGCGGTCGCGCACCTGGATGCCCCGACGGTGACCGACAGCGAGGCGTACAGCCGGGTCACGGTGGATCAGAAACGCATGATCAACTGCCGCGCCGACCTCAACCAGCTGGTCCCCTTCAAGTACGACTGGGCCTGGCAGAAGTACCTGGACGGCTGCGCCAACCACTGGATGCCCCAGGAAGTGAACATGAACGCGGACATCTCGCTGTGGAAGTCCGACAACGGTCTCACGGACGACGAGCGGGTGGTGGTGAAGCGCAGCCTCGGCTTCTTCTCCACGGCGGATTCGCTGGTCGCCAACAACCTGGTGCTCGCCATCTACCGCCTGATCACCAACCCGGAGTGCCGCCAGTACATCCTGCGTCAGGCCTTCGAGGAGGCGATCCACACCCATGCCTACCAGTACTGCATCGAGTCTCTGGGCATGGACGAGGGTGAGATCTTCAACATGTACCATGAGGTGCCATCCGTGGCGCGCAAGGCGTCCTGGGCGCTCAAGTACACACGGGAGATTTCCGATCCCACGTTCACCACCGGCACACCGGAGCGGGACAAGGCGCTGCTCTCGAACCTGATTGCCTACTATTGCGTGCTGGAAGGCATCTTCTTCTACTGCGGCTTCTCCCAGATCCTTTCCATGGGTCGCCGTAACAAGATGACGGGCACCTCGGAGCAGTTCCAGTACATCCTGCGTGACGAGTCCATGCACGTGAACTTCGGCATCGACGTGATCAACCAGATCAAGCTCGAGAACCCGCACCTGTGGGACGAGGACATGCAGACGCAGGCCCGGCAGATGATCCTGGAAGGCACGCAACTGGAGATCGAGTACGCGAAGGACACCATGCCGCGCGGCATCCTCGGGATGAACGCCAACATGATGGCCGAGTACCTGCAGTTCATCGCCAATCGACGCCTGGCCCAGATCGGCCTGCCGGAGCAGTTCCCGGGGGTGAAGAACCCGTTCCCGTGGATGAGCGAGATCATGGACCTGAAGAAAGAGAAGAACTTCTTCGAAACCCGGGTCACCGAGTACCAGACGGGCGGCGCCTTGAGCTGGGATTAGGGCAATCCCGCCGCCGATTCTGTCGGCGGCGGGTTGCACCGGTTTTCTTTCGCGGTCACTTCCCGTTACCGTAGCCCCCGAGGTTCTCCGCCGAAGGGGCTTTTTCTTGCGCCGATACTCAGTGTCACCCGCGACCGTGCGCCGGGCACGGCAGCTGCCACGTCTGTGCCTCTCTTTCATCACGCTGGTCGGCCTCGCCGCACCTCTTGCGGCAGCTCACGCCAGGACCGCAGACACGCCGCCGGACGCCACCTACCGTCTGGCCGGCCTGCACCGCCCGGCCGAGATCATCGTCGACTACTGGGGCGTGCCGCACATCTATGCGGGCACCCACTACGATGCGTTCTTCGTGCAGGGCTTCAACGCCGCCCGGGACCGTCTCTGGCAGATCGACCTGTGGCGGCGCCGCGGCCTGGGACTGCTCTCGGAGGTGCTCGGCGAGGCGTACGTGGACCAGGACCGGGCCGCACGGCTGTTCCTCTATCGCGGCGATCTCCACGCCGAGTGGCTCGCCTACGGCTCGGACGCCAAGAAGATCGCCGAGTCGTTCACCGCCGGCATCAATGCGTACGTCGACCTGCTTGCCAGCCATCCGGAGCTCACCCCGCCGGAGTTCGAGCTCCTGGGCTACTCGCCCGCGCACTGGGAGGCATCCGACGTGGTGCGCATCCGCAGCCACGGCCTGTGGCGTAACGTCACGAGCGAGGTGCGCCGCGCGCGACTGACCTGCACACTGGGGCCGGACGCCGCGCAGCTCGCCAAGGTGCTCGAGCCGCCGTGGCGCACGACCGTGCCGGAGGGATTCGATCCCTGCTCGCTGCCGGTCGACGTGCTGAAAGACTACCTGCTCGCCACGTCGCCGGTACGTTTCGATGTGCTGAAACCGAAGACGGGGGCAACGGCGACCGACGCTGAAGGACCGCTGGCTGAGGCCCGCCGTCTGCTGACGAGCCAGGATCTCGGCAGCAACAACTGGGTCGTGGCACCCGAGCGCACCGATACCGGCCGGCCGATTCTGGCGGACGATCCGCACCGGGGCCACGCGGTGCCGTCCTTGCGCTACATCGCCCACCTGACCGCCCCCGGGCTCGATGTGATCGGTGCGGGCGAGCCGGCCCTGCCGGGCATCTCCATCGGCCACAACCGTCGCATCGCCTTCGGACTCACCATCTTCCCCATCGATCAGGAGGATCTGTACGTCTACGACAAGGCACGCCTGCCCCCCCGGAAGGACGGGGCCCGGGACGACCGCAACGCGGCCTACGTCTATCGGGGACGGCCCGAGCCGCTCTCCATCGTCGAGGAGTCCATACCGGTGAAGGGCGAGGGGCCGCGGACCGTGACCCTCGCTTTCACGCGACACGGACCCGTGATCCGCGAGACCGAGAACCACCTGTACGCCGTGCGGGCCGCCTGGCTCGGTCCCGGCATGGCGCCCTACTTCGGCAGCGTCGAGTACATGCGCGCGCAGAACTGGCGGGAGTTCCTGGCGGCGCTGAACCGCTGGGGGGCGCCCTCGGAGAACCAGGTCTACGCGGACGTGGACGGCAACATCGGGTACAAGCCGGCGGGACTCTTTCCCCGGCGCACCAACTGGGACGGTCTGCTACCGGTACCCGGCGACGGACGCTACGAGTGGGAAGGCTTTTTCGACATGGACGCCCTGCCGGAGGAGTTCAATCCGGAGCGCGGCTTCACCGGCACGGCCAACGCCTTGAACCTCCCCGCCGGTTATCCGATCGATGAACGCAGGATCGGCTTCGAGTGGTCCGCCCCCTGGCGCTACCGGCGGCTCTGGGAGGTGCTGTCCAGCGAGCCGCACCACGGCCTCACCGACTCACACGACCTGCAGCGGGACTACCACTCGGTGCTCGCGCGGGAGGTGCTCGCGCGCCTGCCGGACCCGGCAGACGTTCCCGGCCATCCGGGGCTGGCCATGCTCGCCGACTGGGATGCCGTGCTGACCCCGGAATCCGGCGCCGCAGCCCTCTACGCCGTCTGGTACTACCGCTTTCTCCAACCGGCGCTCCTCGACTACCTGCTCCCCGGCGGCCACGAGGCATTGACCACCATGGACTCGCTGGCCGTGCTCGCGACCCTGGACGACCCGCAGGCCACGGACGCGGTCCTCGCGAGTCTGGATGCCGCCTACCGGGAAACGACGTCGCTGCTCGGGCCGACTCCCGCCACCTGGCGCTGGGGCGAGCTGCACCGAATCGCCTTCGAGCACCCGCTGCTCGATCTCGCCCCACCGCCACTCGCCACCCGCATGCGCTACCCCGACTACCCCCGGGGCGGCTCGGCGAATACCACGAACAACACCGGTTTCGGACCGGACGACTTTCTGGTCCGGGCGGGCGCGTCGTACCGCATGGTGCTCGACGTGGGTCGCTGGGACGACGCCGAAATGACCAACGCGCCGGGGCAGTCCGGCGATCCGCGCTCGCCGTATTACGACAATCTGCTGGAAGGCTGGGCCACCGACTCATCCTTCCCGCTGCTGTACAGCCGGGAAGCGGTGGAGGCCAACCGGGCGCTGAAGATCGTGCTCGAGCCGGCGCCCTAGCAGTCTGTTTTCAACCGGCCAGCTCGCCTACGCGCCCCTGCCGCCGGACAGATCCTGCAGCATGGTCTTCAGCGCCGTGATGAACGCCTGGGGCTGGTCAAGAAACACATGATGCTGTGCGTTCTCGATGGCCACCGCAGGAAAGTCCTGGGGCACCAGCGTGCGCATGTAGTCGAGGGTCGAGCGGGAGAAGAGCTCGCTGTCCGCCCCGTAGATCAGGCCCAGCGGCAGGCGCAGGTTCTGATAGTCCTCCGGCTGGCGCTCGCCGCCCTTCAGCGTCGCCGACAGGTCGTCGTCGTACTTCCACGACCAGCCCCCACCGTCCACCGGCATGACCGAATGCCGGGCGATGTACTCGAGGACGTACTGATTCTCGCAGGGCTGGGGCGGCTGCAGGCGGAAACGGCCGATGGCCGTCTGCTTGTCCGGATACACCTTGGCCTGCTGACCCATCATCATGGTCAGGTGCTCGGGTGGCGGGTCGTCCGGGTTGCGTATCCCGGAGTCCACCAGCACGAGGCCGCCGAACCGCTCCGGGAAGAGATTGGCGGCCTTGACGGCCATGGCGCCGCCAAAGCTGTGCGCGACCACCATGACGTCGTTTCCCACCCCGGCATCGTCGCAGACCCCCTTGATCTCCTCGGCAAAGGTGACGCTGTCGTACTGGTACCGGTAGTCCGAGTCCCCCATGCCGGTGAGGTTCATGGCGAGCACGGTGTAGTCGTCCATGAACGCAGGCGCGATGAAGTCCCACCAGTGGGAGTGGGCGAACATGCCGTGGATGAGCAGGAGGCCGGGCTTGCTGCCACCCGCGTCCCAGCGCTGGTAGACCACGTCGCACTCGTCCACCTCCACGGCGTGGGTGGTGTACTCGGTCTCCACCGCTTCGAAGAACCACTCGGGAATAGTGGGTCCTGTGTCCTTATCCCAGCGTGCCATGCTCAGAGTGCTCCGAATCGTTTCAGATGGAAGTCGGTGTTGCCGAACAGGGTGTCGATGGTGGTCAGGCGTTTGAAGTAGTGACCGACGGCCAGCTCGTCGGTCATCCCCATGCCGCCGTGCAGCTGAACGGCACTCTGGCCAACGAAACGGCCGGACTTACCGACCTGTACCTTGAGCGCGGATACCGACTTCCTCGCCTCGTCGTCATACCCCTCGTCCATGCGCATGGCGGCCATGAACATCAGCGATTTCGACTGCTCATGCTCCATGAACATGTCCACCATGCGGTGCTGCAGCACCTGGAACTTGCCGATGGGCTGCCCGAACTGCTCGCGGGTCTTGCAGTACTCCACGGTGGTCTTGTAGAGCACCTCCATGCAGCCGACCGCCTCGGCACCCACGGCGAGAATGCCCTCGTCGATGATCCGCTCGATGATCGGGTAGGCAGCGCCGACCTCGCCGAGCACCGCGTCCGCCGGCACCGGCACGTTGTCGAAGGAGATCTCCGAAGCGCGGAACCCATCCACCGTCGGGTAGTCGCGGCGCGTGATCCCCTGCGCATCCGCGGGGACGACAAAGAGTGAGATCCCCTCGCGATCGCGCTGCCCGCCGCCCGTTCGCGCGCTGACCACGAGAAAGTCCGCGGCGGGGCCGTTCAGCACCACGCACTTGTGACCGTTCAACACGTGGCCGCCGTCGGCGGCGGCGGCCGTGGTGGTGAGATCGGCCAGATTGAAGCGTCCCTGAGGCTCGGCGAAGGCAAACGCACCCTGACGGCTGCCGTCGATCACGCCCGCCAGGTAGGTGCGCTTCTGCTCCGGGGAGCCGGCCACCCGCAGCGCGCCGCCCGCCAGCACGACGGTGGCCAGATACGGCTCCACGACGAGCCCCCTGCCGAACTGCTCCATGAGGATCATGGTGTCCACCGCACCGCCGCCGAAGCCCCCGTCATCTTCGGCGAAGGGGATGCCGAGCCAGCCGAGGGATGCGAACGTCTGCCAGTTGTCCGCGCCGAACCCGAGCTCCGAGCGGCTGAGCTTCTGCCGTATCTCGAACGGATAGTCGTTCTGCACGAACTTCTCGACGCTGTCCGAGAGCAGCGTCTGCTCGGAAGAAAAAGAAAAATCCATCGTTACCCCTCGACCGGACCGGGTTGCGTCAGGGACCAGAGCCGGTCGCGCTCGCCCGTCGCTTCCCGGCCCCAAACATACCGGATCAGTTCTTCGATCGCATCCTCGCCGCCTGGAAGCCCGCCACCCAGCTCATTGTGCCGACCCGCCTCCGGGGCGGGCAGGGCATAGTAGCCGAGAGCGTCCACCGCCAGGGCGGCCAGGTCCGCGCCGAGCTCGGCGGCGCGGATACGCACTGCGCTCACCAGCCGCTCATCGGCATGTCCGGGCGCGAACGCGCGGCGCTCCATGGCCTCGAGACCCATCAGGGTCACCGCATGGACGTCGAGACGCCGGGCGAGGCTGGCCTCGTCCCGGCCGGCACGGCGCAACACCTCGAGCCGCCGGATGAGACGGGCCGTGTGCGCGCGGGCGGCACGGTGACTCCGGGCGATCACCTGCGCGAGTCGCGGGAGCAGCTCCGAGGGCGGCGCGGCAGCGCCGAGCCGCTCCACCGGGCGCGCCTCACCGCCCGCGCGCGCCGCACCGACCAGCGCGACCGCAACCGCGCCGTGTGAATCGGTCACCAGGGCCACCATGCCGCTGACCCCGTCCGTTTCCACGGTCGGCGCCGACGTCCCGGCGACCGGGACGCCGTCAGTCAGGCTCGGGTGCACACGCCAGCGCGCCAGACCGCGGGCGATGGACGGCAACCAGTACGTGCACTGCGCGACGCGCCCGAACGCCATGATCAGCGGCCCGACCAGATCGACCGGGATGGGATCGGGCACCGGCGCGCCGGCTTCCACCAGCATCCGATCCAGACGGTAAGCACGCTCCGGCGGGAGGGCGGCTCCCCCCCAGCGCGCCGGCCACTCCGGCACCGTCCAGCCGCGCTCGGCCAGGCGCGCCAGGAAGGCGGCCGTCCCGGCAGCGCCCGGGTCCGAGAGACGCCCGGGACGGGTTTCGCCCGGCCAGTATCGGTTCAGAAAGTCCCGCACCTCGGCGACGAATGGGTCCGCTTTCGCCATGCTCTGCCGCGTCGTCAACTCGGTCCGCCCCGGAGGCGCCATGGTACCGGCGCCGCCGGCAGGCCGCACGGACGGCTGATCCGGGCAACGGATGGCATTGCGGGGGCAATCGAGGCAACATAAACGATCACATCGAGGGACACTCATGGACTACGAAACCATCACCTGCGAGGTGGCGGATGGCATTCTCACCCTGACGCTCGACCGGCCGGAAATTCTCAACGCGTTCAATCACCAGATGCTGAACGAGATGATCCACGCCTTCGACGAGGCGGACGCCAACGACGATGTCCGCGCGATCATCGTCACCGGTGCCGGCCGTGGCTTCTGCGCCGGAGCGGACCTGTCCTCCGGCGGCGACACGTTCGACGCCGACGCGCGCAGCGACCGCGCACCCGGCGT
>JASFLG010000104.1:0-10332 GCA_050118205.1 Pseudomonadales bacterium | reverse complement strand
ACCCCCGCGAGCAGGTAGCCTGCCCAGGCATGCACGGTCATGAGGTCGTCTTCGGTGAAGTAGGCGGTGAAGAAGGTGGCCACCAGGATCCAGTGCCCGATCCGCACCACCGGGTCCCACACCCGGACCATGTCGGAAGCTGTCGTGTTCATGTTGCTCTCGCCTGCTGATGGTTGGGGCGAATGTGCCTGTCTGCGCCGGCTGATACCATCCGGCATTTCACCTAAGCGGCGCCTCCCGCGCGCACATGAGGAAGACGTATGTCGGATGACGTACACGTTCGTGGCTCCGTGCTCGCCGCGATCACGCTCTTCGGCACCATCGGCGTGCTCGTGATTGCCGACCTGATGGTGGATTACGGGGAGGGGAGCAGCTGGTACCACCTGGCCGCAGAAGGCGCCGTGCTGCTGGCGGCGGTGGGCGGTGTCGCGCTGTTGTGGTTGCAGATGCGCCGGTCGAGATTCGACCTGGTCAGGGTGCGTGCTCAGGCGGAGCAATGGCGCCGGGAGAACCAGGCGCTGCTCGCAGGGCTCTCGGAGGCCATCGACCGTCAGTTCGAGGCCTGGCAGCTCACCGCGGCCGAATCCGAGGTAGCTCGTCTTCTGCTGAAGGGTCTCAGCCACAAAGAGATTGCCGGGCTGCGGCACACAAGCGAACGAACCATCCGCGAGCAGGCACGCAGCGTCTATCGGAAGGGCGGGCTGACCGGCCGCGCCGGTCTGTCGGCATTCTTCCTGGAAGACCTGCTCGTCCCCTGAGCTCGGATCCCGCGCGCAGCGGCTTCAGGCGTCCCGGGCGGGTCCGACCCAGACCTGCTGCGCGTTCACGAACTCGTGGATACCGTGCGGCCCCAGCTCCCGGCCATACCCGGAACGCTTGACCCCGCCGCTCGGCAGGCGCGGGTCGGTCTTGACGATGCCGTTGATCGCCACCTGCCCGGTGTCGAGCCGGGCGGCGATCGCCTCGCCGCGCGCCGCGTCCGTCCAGACGCCGGCCGCGAGCCCGTACGGCGTGTCGTTTGCCATTGCCACCGCCTGCGCCTCGTCTGCCGCCCGCATCACGGCGGCCACGGGGCCGAAAGTCTCCTCGCAGCTGGCGGTCATCCCGGCGGTCACCTCCGTCAGCAGCGTAACGGGATAGAAGAAGCCGTCCCCGGATGGCAGCTCGCCGCCGAGCAGGCAGCGCGCTCCCGCTTCGATGCTCTCGCGCACCTGACGGTGCAGGTTGTCGCGCAGGTCCGAACGGGCGATAGGGCCGACGTCGGTCTGCTCGTCCCGGGGGTCACCGACGGTGAGCGCACCGAGCCTCGGTTCGAGGCGCTCGATGAATGCTTCGTAGACCGGGGCCTCGACGATGATGCGCTTCGCGGCGATGCAGCTCTGGCCCGCATTGATGATGCGCGAGGTGGTAATCACTTCCGCGGCACGGTCCAGGTCCGCATCGGCGAGCACGATGCAGGGGTCGGAGCCGCCGAGCTCCAGGACCGAGGGCTTGATCTCGGAAGCGGCGATGGCGGCGACGGTGGCACCGCCACGGTCCGAGCCGGTGAAGGAGATCGCGCGTATACGTTGGTCGCGAATCACCGCCTCCACGGCCGGTGTCTCGAGGGGCAGGTTCTGGAAGATGTGCGGCGGTGCCTCCACCCGCTCGAAGAGCGCGGCGATGGCGGCAGCGCAGCCCGGCACGTGCGGATCGTGCTTCATCACGCAGGTATTGCCGGCCATGAGCGTCGGCGCGGCGAAGCGGAACGCGAGCCAGAACGGGGCATTCCAGGGCAGAATGCCGAGGATCACGCCGAGCGGCAGATACTGCACGTAGCTCGAGGTGGCGTCGGAGGCGAGGGTGTCGCGCGCGAGGTAGGCCTCCGCGTGCTCCGCATAGTGCTCGGCGCACCAGGCCGCCTTCTCCACCTCGCCACGGGCCTCCTTGACCGGCTTTCCCATCTCCTCGGTCATGAGCTGTCCGAGTTGAGCCACGTCGTCGCGCATCAGGCGGGCGACGTTCCTGAGGACCGCGGCGCGATCGTCGAAGGACGCGTTCCGCCACTGCGTCGAGGCGCGGTGCGCGTCGGCAAGGACCTGCTCCACGGTCGCATCGTCGGCGGGCGTCACCTCTCGGATGATCCGCCCCGTCGTTGGATCGATGGCAGTGAGCATGGGGGTTCTCCTCGAGTGTCCGTGTCAGTCGTTGACCGCCGCGTCCGCGGCGGCACGATCGTCCTCATCGCGCGGTTGCTCCGCCTCGGAGGGTTTCTCCTCCGCCTTCGCGGGCGAAGACCGCTCCCGCTTGCTCTTCTGCGAACCGGCGAACTCGGGCTTGACCACGAAATCCTCGTCGAGGGTAAAGAAGGACTCGCAACCAGTGTCGGTGAGGTGCACGGTGTCGGATATGCCCACCGTCTTGTCGCCGTCAACACCCCACATCCAGGGAATGATGTGGAGCGTCATGCCTTCCCGAAGGATCCGTGAATCGCCCTGCTTCAGGCTGATGATGTAACCCTCGTCCCAGCTCGGTGGAAACGCGATGCCGATGGAGTAGCCGGAGCGGGTGATCAGGCGCGCGCCGACGCTGTTGTCCGTGATGATGTTGCGCACCAGATTGTCCACGTCCGATACGGTGAGCCCGGGGCGCAGCATGGCCCTGACCTCGCGCAGGGCATACTTCATCCGTTCCTGGGCATGCAGCATCGACTCGCTCAGCTCGTCGAGGACCACCGTGCGCATCATCGCCGTGTGGTAGCGGCGGAAACAGCCGCCCACTTCCAGAAAGACGTGCTCGCCCGGTTGTACTTTCCGCCCCTCCCAGGTCGCATGACCGATCATCGTGCGCGGGCCCGAGGTCACATACGGCATCACGGCCGGCGGCTCGCCCCCGCTTCTGAACATGGCGTCGGAGACTGCGGCGCCGATCTCGTTCTCGGTCGTGCCCGCGACCGCGGCTTCCATGCCGGCTTTCATCCCGGCCTCCGTCGCGGCGGCGGCCTTGCGCATGATGTCGATCTCCACCGCCGACTTGCAGATACGGCCCTCCTCGACGATGCCGAAGCAGTCGAGCAGCTGGCCCTTCAGGAACGTGGTGTGAATGGCGTCCTGATGGTAAGCGGGGAAGTAGTAGCTGTTGCGCTCGTAGCCGATCGCCTTGCTGCTCAACCCGAACTCGCGCAGCGATTCGACCAGCATCTGAATCGCATCGCCCGTATCCGGATACGGACGGCTGCGCTCCAGCCACGTGCGGGCATGGATGTTGGACTCTTCCATGGCCCGGGTGATCATGAACGGCTCGTCCTCGAGCGGGACGACGAGCGCCTGGAAGAAGGAGTAGCCCGTGGTCTGATAATCCGTGAGGTACATCAGGTTGCCCGGGTCCGTGATCACCACCGCGTCCAGGAGTCGACGCTGCATGCGTTCGCGCAGCTCGCCGATGCGGCGCTCGTATTCCTCGAACGGAAAGGTCATGTCATCGCGGGCTCTCATGCTGCCTCCAGAGCCGCTTCGACGGAGGCCTCGAACATGTCGAGTCCCTCTTCGAGGTCGGCGTCGGGAATCGTGAGAGGCGGGATCAGCTTCAGCACGTTGCCACCACCGCCGCAGGCACCGAGAATCAGTCCTCTTTCGAAACAGTTCGCCACCGCCTGCCTGGCGAGCGACCCGTCGACCACATCGAGGCCCTGCATCATCCCCTTGCCGCGTACCTGAAACGAACGGTTGTCGTGCGCGTCGCAGATGCTCTGCAGGCGCGCGCGCATACGCTCTCCCTTCTTGCGCACGTCGTTCATGAGCGCATCATCGTCGAAATACTTGAGCGCCTCGACCCCGGCGACGAATGAGAAACCCTGGCCCCGGAAGGTGCCGGTGTGCTCGCCGGGCGACCAGTGTGCGTCGTGCTCGGGCTTCACCAGGTTCATTGCCAGCGGCGTGCCGAAGCCGCCGATCCCCTTGGCGAGATTGACGATGTCCGGATCGAGACCCATGCCATCGAAGCTGAAATAGCTGCCGGTGCGGCCGCAGCCGGCCTGAATGTCATCGATGATGAACAGTGCTCCCAGGTCGCGCGCGAGCTGTTGCGTGGCCTTGAGCCACTCGGCGCTGGCCACGTGCACTCCGCCCTCGGCCTGCACCGCCTCGACGATGAATGCCGCCGGTGGCTCGAGACCGCCGGACGGGTCGGCATACTGCGCGCGCAGGCGCTCCACGGCGTCGACCCCGCAGCCGAGCGTGCAGCCGCGACATGGCGTTTCGCAACCGAATGGCTGACGCTGCACGTAGTTCAGCGGCACGCCGGCAGCCTGCCGGAAGAAGCCGTTTGACGTGCAGGCGAGCGAGCCCAGGGTCATGCCGTGAAAGCCGTGACTGCAGGCGACCACGAGAGACCGGCCGGTGACCTTGCGTGCCAGCTTCAGGGAGGCCTCTACGGCGTTGGTGCCGGTGGGCCCCATGAACTGCATCCGGTGGCTCATGCCGCGCGGCTCGAGAATGGTGCCCGCGAACTTCGCCAGAAAGTCGCGTTTCGCCGTGGTCGCCATGTCCAGGCTGTGGGCCACGCCGTCGGCCTCGATGAACTCGATCAGCGCCCGCTTCATGCGCTCGTTGTTGTGACCGAAGTTGAGCACGCCGGCGCCTGCGAAGAAGTCCACGTAGGACTTGCCGGACTCGTCCACCTGGCGGGCGTTCGATGCCGATTTGAAAACGGTGGGGTAGGTACGGGAGTACCCGCGGATCTCGGATTCCCATTGCTCGAAAACGTTCAAATTTCTTCTCCTTGCTGTACTCGTGCCCACGTGCCGACAAGGACTTCGAGGTCCGCCGGGGGCGGACGGAGATCACGTCGGCAGGGAAGCTCCTGCCAGTCGTGCATAGACGCGCGCCACCCGGGGGATCAGCGCGTCGTTGAAGTCGTACCTGGCGTTGTGACAGGGCACGTTGTGATGGTTTTCCTTTTCGGGGCTGTCGTCGGACCCGATCAGCGCAAAAGCGCCGGGCACTTCTTTCAGGTAGTAGCTGAAGTCCTCGGAAGCCATGATCGGAGTCGCTGTAGGATGGCTCAGACCCTCCGGGCCGAGCTCGTCGCGTAGTGCCTGCCGGTAGCGTTCCGCCTCGGCGGCATGGTTGATCGTAGCATCGTAGCGGGGCCGCACGGTGACCTCGCAGGTCGTGCCGTAGGCACGGGCGGTGCTGGTGGCCACCTCCTCAATGAGCTGCTCGATCTTCTGCCGGTCCTCCGGGTCGGCCAGACGGAAGCTGCCCTCGAGCATGGCCACGTCCGGGATCACGGTGGGCCCGCTCTTTGCGTCGAACGACGTCACGCTCAGCACGGTGGCATGTTGCGGCGTCAGGCGCCGGGCCACCACCTGCTGCAGGGCGGTGACGATGGCCGCACCCGCCAGCACGGGATCGCGGCAGGCCTCCGGTTGGCTCGAGTGACCGCCCTGACCGCGCACCTCGAGCTCGAACGTGCCGTTGCCGGCCATGACCGCGCCGTCCGGGCACACGGCCTGACCGAACGGGATCGCCGGCCAGTTGTGCCAGCCGTACACGGCCTCGACCCCCTCGAGCGCACCGTCGGCGATCATCTCCCGGGCACCGTGGCCGCCCTCTTCGGCGGGCTGGAAGAGCAGGGTGACCGGACCGGGCAGGTCCTGCTCCTGCCGTTTGAGCCACGCCGCCGTGGCGAACAGGGTGGCGGTGTGGCCGTCGTGGCCGCAGGCGTGCATGCGGCCCTCGACCTCGGAGGCCCACTCGAGACCGGTCAGCTCCCGGATGGGCAGGCCATCGATGTCCGCCCTCAGGGCGATGTGACGACCGTTGGCCCTGGGGGCGATGATGGCGAGGGTGCCGGTCTCTGCGCACGGGCGCCACTCGATGCCGAGCTCCGTGAGCCGGTCTCGGATTCTGCGGGCCGTGCCCACCTCGGACCAGGCGAGCTCCGGTTGGCGATGCAGCGCCTGTCGGAACGCCACCGATCGGTCGATGACGTCATCCCATGTCGTCGCCGGCCGTTGCGTCATTCCTCGATTGCCTGTGTGTTGAGCGGCGGTGTGTTGCGCCGTGTTCTGCGCAGTGTGTTACCGAATGCCGGACGTTGCGCGGTGTGCACGAGCCCGTGCACGCCGCATTCGCACCTTTTACCGTGCGGGATTGGCGCCGCGAAGTCAAATTGCGGGCCCTATCAATGACGTTGGTTGGCTTGTCAAAGAAGAAAAGCTTCCACCGCCTCGAGAAAGCGTTCGGGCCGATCGAGCGGGATGGGGTGCCCCGACTCCTCGATCTCGATAAGCCGGCAATCGCGAATCGTCTCCGCCATGCGGACGGCAACGTCCCTGGCCAGGATGTCGGACAACTCTCCACGCAGGAGGAGCGTCGGCACCCGGATCCGGGCGACGGCAGCCCAGTTCTCTTCGCTCGTCGGCCGGGCCCTGACGACGGACGGATCTCGCAGCGCGCGGTCGAAACGATACGTCCAGCGGCCATCGGCCGTACGCATCAGGGAATCGCGCACGCGCTCGAACTGATGCGCCTCCGGCGGTCGCGGGTTTACTGCCCGGGCCTGGGCGAAGGCGTCCTCGACCGTGTCGAACACGTCGCGGTTGCCCTGATTGTCGCGGATCCGGTTCATGCCGGTGGCGATGATTTCCGGTCCGATGTCGACGATGACCAGCCGCGCGAGCTCGGCCGGCTGGCCGCCGGCATAGTGGATGGCTACCTGACCGCCCATGGACAGTCCGAGCAGGGTGAATTCGCGCAGGCCGAGGGCGGCCACGAAGGCTGTGAGGTCGGCCACCATCTCGTCGGTGCCGTACGCATCCGGCGGTGCCCAGCCGGTCTCGCCGTGACCGCGCTGATCCAGAGCGAGGACCCTGTAGCGACGTGACAGGGCCCGGGCAAAGCGATCCCAGCTGCGCGCGTGGCCCGTGTAGCCGTGCAGCATGACCAGCGCCGGGGCGTCGTCCACGGGTCCGTCCCAGTCCCGGAAGTGGAAGCGCAGCCCGCGCATCTCGATGAGCTCGTCCCTTACCCCCATGGCGTTCTCCTTCTCTGTCTCGAGCCGACGGACGATCGCACCAGCGGCTCAGGCGGTCGCCAGTGTACCCTGACCCTCGGCCTCGCCGTCGAGCTCGCGCAGCACCTCCTCGCGCACGCCTTTCTTGTAGATCTTGCCGGAGGCGATGCGCGGCAGCTGCTCCTTGCGGATCCACACGCGGGCGGGGACCTTGAAGCGGGCCAGGTGATCGGCGACGTGGGATTGAATGTCGCCGGCGGTGAGTATCTCGCCCGGCTTCACCATGACCACCGCGGCCACCGTTTCCCCGAGCCGCTCATCGGGTATGCCGAACACGACGCACTCAGCCACCTTGTGGTGCTCGTAGATCGTGGCCTCGACCTCCTGGCAGCCGATGTTCTCACCGCCGCGGATGATCATCTCCTTGGCCCGACCGGTGATGAAGATGAAGCCCTCCTCGTCGATGTGGCCGAGATCGCCCGTATGCACCCAGCCATCCACCAGCGTCTCGGCGGTGTCCTCGGGCCGGTTCCAGTACTCGGAGAAGTTCATGGGACCTTTAATGCAGATTTCGCCCGTGGTGCCCCGTGGCAGCTCGTTGTGCGCGCGGTCCATGATCCGGATGTCCACCAGAGGGCGCAGGGCGCGGCCGCAGCTCTCCGGTCGCGTGGAGAGGTCCGCTCCGGCGTTTGAGGCGGCAAGCCCGTTGGTCTCCGTCATGGCGTAGGCGGCGCTCGCTCGGGTGCGTTCCCGACAGCGCTCCCTGATACGCTGCGAGTGCTTGGGCGTCATGGCCGCACCCCCGCCGCCGATGCTGCGCAGGGTGCTGAGATCGTACCGGTCGTAGTTCGGATGATTGACCAGCTCGTAGGCCATGGTGGGCACGCCACTGAAATGGGTGACCCCTTCCCGCTCGATGATGGCCAGGGCCTTCTCCGCTTCCCACTTGTACATGGCGACGACCTTGCGGCCGTTGCGCAGGCTGGGCAGGAGCTGACCGTTGAGACCGGTGACGTGAAACAGCGGCACGGTGATGATCATGCACGGCTGCCGTTCCCTGGGACGCTGGCGGCGGCCGGCGTCGGCTCGGGCCAGGGCGGCGGAGGCCTCCCAGCCCAGGATCGAGTGGATGATGGCGCGATGGGACGACAGCGCGCCTTTTGGCTTGGATGTGGAGCCCGACGTGTAGAGGATCATGGCGGGCGCGTCCGGTTCGATCTCCGGTGCGTGCATCAGCCCGGTTGCCGAAGCGGTGAACGTTTCCCAGCTCTGCACACCGCGGCCGGCGGAGTGCGCGGTGCGCACGGCGACCACATTGAGATCCCGCTCGTCCAGGTACGGCGAGACGTGCTCCAGCCGCTCCCGGTCTACGAACAGGGTCTTGAGGCCACTGTCCTCTATGCCGTAGATCATCTCCTCGCCGGTCCACCAGGCGTTCATCGCCACCGCCACGGCGCCCATGGACGTGATCCCCATGAACGCGAAGACCCATTCCGGGTAGTTGCGCATGGCGATACCCACCCGGTCGCCGGGCGCCACCCCGAGAGCGTGCAGGCCGGACATGACACGCTCCACCTGGCGCCAGGACTCGGCAAAGGTGTATCGCTCGTCCTCGTAGACGTAGAAAGTGTCGTTGGCATGCTCGAGCGCGCCCTGATAGAGCGCCCGCAGATGCGGTGGCGCGGTTCGGAACACTGGCATGGTGACGCCTCGGACGACCGCTTCGCCGAGCTCGTAGGCCCCGCCCGGACCGAGCAGCTCGCGGGCTTGCGGTGAGTAGGTGTCCAGATCCATGAGCCTCCCCTTCTGGCTATGAATGCAAACAACGACGCCTCAGATCAACCCTGGAACTCCGGCATTACCGCGTCGGCAAAGGCGAGCGCAGCATCCCGGCGCCCCGGCACGCCGCCGGGCGCCACGGGATCGAGCACCAGGTGGCCGACCCCGATGTCCCGCCACCGCGCGACCTGCGCCTGCATCTCGGCGGCAGAACCCTGAATCGACTTGGCGGGCTCCATGGAACCGACCGTGTCCAGATAGAGGCGCACGGACAGGGTCATTCCGCCCGGATCCCGGCCGGCTGCCTCGGTGTGCTCCAGCACCCGCTGCCAGGCGTCGCCCACCACGTCGAGCGGCTCGAAGGCCGCGTGCAGCCCCGAACCGAAGCGCGCGGCTCGGCGATAGGCGGCGTCCGTGTTGCCGCCTACCCAGACCGGAACGGGCGCCTGAATGGGCTTCGGCTCGAAGCCCACCTCGGGTAGCTGGTAGAACTCACCGTCGAAATGCGGTGCCGCCTCGGTGAACAGACGCTCGAAGAGCTCGAGCTGCTCGTTGCTGCGCGCCCCTCGCCTGTCCCAGGGCATGCCGAGGATGGCCGCTTCCTCCGCCATCCAGCCGACCCCGCAACCGAGAATGAGACGGCCGCCGGAGAGCACGTCGAGCGTGGCGAGCTGCTTCGCCGTCACCACCGGCTGACGGTAGGGCAGAATGAGGACACTGAAGCCGAGCCTCAGGGTCGTCGTGACCCCCGCGACGAAGAGCTGCGTGCCGATCGGATCGAGCCAGCCCATATCCGGTGCCGGCGCAAACGACCCGTCGTCGGTGTACGGATATCTGGAAGCGATTTCCGCCGGCCAGCAGACGTGGTCACTTACCCAGCCGGACGCGAAGCCGGCGGCCTCGACGGCCTGAGCGAAATCGATCAGTGTCTCGCGGCCGGTGTTGCGACCCAGGTGCGGCAGATGAATACCGAATTCCATCGAGCTGATCCCTCCCTTGAGGGACATTCAACGCGCTCTTGGTTAGTCTGTCCAGATTCCGGTGGACCAGGAACGGCTTGATGCGGTCTTTGAAAGCAGGCCCGGCGGTGCTGAGCGTCCGCGAATGAGGTTGGCCGGCTACCTGTCGGGCTCCACATCGGCCCGTCTCATCGCCTTAACGCTCCTTTATGTGGCGCAGGGTGTGCCGATCGGCCTCCTGTCCATCGCGTTGCCCGCCTGGCTCGTCTCCCAGGGGTTGGGTGCCGCGGACATCGCGACGCTCGTCGCCATCACCGGATTGCCCTGGGGCTTCAAGCTGGTCGCAGGTCCCTTCATGGACCGTTTTTCGTTTCTTCCGATGGGGCGTCGTCGTCCCTGGGTGATGATTGCCCAGGGCGGACTCACGCTGGCCATGGGCGCCATGGCATTCGTCACCGAGCCCGCCGATCATCTGGGGGTCCTGATCGCCATCGGGTTTGCCATCAACGCGTTCGCGGCCTTCCAGGACGTGGCGGTAGACGGGATGGCAATCGATCTGCTGCCGGAGACGGAGCGCGGCCGTGCGAACGCGTTCATG
>JASFLG010000103.1:0-10409 GCA_050118205.1 Pseudomonadales bacterium | reverse complement strand
TGTCGCGCGTCCTTCGCGAGGTAGTCGCGGCGCAGGCTGGGGAGGTTCGCCGGCGATTGTACAGGATGGTGCTGGGCACCGTTCTGCTTGCTGGCGTTCTGCTGATCGGGCTCGTGTTTCTTCTGCTGGGTGCTTATCAGTCGCTCGCTGAATTGCTGCCGACCTGGCAGGCTGGCGGCCTGGTGGCCCTTGGCGCGTTGCTCATCTGCCTGTTGCTCCTCCTGCTGGCCGGACTCAACAGGCGATATCGCGTGTCGCGGCGAGGGCCGCAGCGGCGCGATACCGAGCCGAATCAAGCAGCCGAGATTGGCGCCTCAGTGGGCAAGATGCTTTCACAATACCAATTCAGTGGCAGCGAGATCGGCATCGCCGCATTCGTTATCGGGCTGCTCGTCAGTCGTGCCCGGACCAGGGATCGAAGCGCGGACAGCGACTGAGCCTGAGGCCGACAGCCGATAGCAGGGCGGCGTCAGCCGCCGATCAGGCTGTGGGCGACAACGAGCCCCACGAAGAGAATGGCGACCGTGTTCACCACCTTGATGAGTGGGTTGATGGCCGGGCCTGCCGTGTCCTTGGTGGCGTCGCCGACGGTATCGCCCACGACTGCCGCCGCTTTCGCCCCCGGGTGACGTTCGGCCGCCTGCCCGCGCTCGATGCGCTTCTTCGCATTGTCCCAGGCGGCGCCGCTCGTGGTCATGAGCAGGGCCAGCGGCAATCCGGACAGGATGACCCCGAGAAGAAGACCGGCCAGCGCCACCGGACCCAGAAGGAATCCTACGGTCAGGGGCGCCGCAACGGCGATCGTTCCCGGCACGGCGAGGCGCCGCAAAGCGGTGATGGTGACCAGATCCACGCACCTGCCGTATTCGGGCCGGCTCGTCCCTTCGAGCAGGCCGGGGATCTCTTCGAACTGGCGTCGGACCTCGAACACGACCGCCTGAGCTGCGGCGCTGACCGCGCTCATGAGAAAAGAGGTAAAGAAGAAAGGCAGCAGCGCGCCGAGCAGCAGCCCCACCATGACCAGAGGGCTGCCAATCGTGAGCTGACGGGTGAAATCGATCCAGCCGATTCCCAGGTCTTCGGCGGCGGCCAGAGTGTATGCCGAGAACAGAGCCAGTGCGGCCAGTGCCGCCGAGCCGATGGCGTATCCCTTGGTTACCGCTTTGGTGGTGTTGCCGACTGCATCCAGAGCGTCGGTCACTTCGCGCGCTTCTGCTGGGAGATGGGCCATCTCTGCGATCCCGCCGGCATTGTCGACGATGGGGCCGAGCGCGTCGATGGAGACGATCATCGCCATCACCGCAAGCATGCTGGTTGCCGCGAGTCCGATGCCGTACAGGCCGGTTGCAGGATCGACGGGCCCGCCCGGCGTCCAGGCCGTCGCGAAGAACGAGACCAGGATGCCCGCCGCGATGATCACGCCCGGCATCCACACCGACGCGAGCCCTATCGACAGTCCGGTGATGACGACGGGGCCGGCGCCAGCGTCGGCAGAGTCGACGATGCCGGCAACTGCGCGAGAGCGGGAGGACGTGTAGTGGTTGGTCACCACAACGAGGACCGCGACGACAATCAGACCCACCGCCGTGGCCAGGAAAGGGCCCAGCGCCCCATCCATCAGCCACAGATCGAGCCCGTAGAATGCTGCGAGCCCGACCGCGATCGTGGCCGTGAGGCCGCGATAGAGGGCCCCCATGATCGTGCCGCGCCGACTCATCCGAACGAACGTGGTTCCGATGAGGGTCGCCAGTATGCCCGCGCCGCTCAAGGCAAGCGGATACACCACGGCATTGGGCAGACTGGCACGAATGTCAGGGACGAGGTAGCCGAGCAGCATCGCGCCCACGCAGGTGACCACGAAAGTCTCGAACAGGTCCGCCGCCATGCCTGCGCAGTCCCCGACATTATCGCCCACGTTGTCGGCGATCACCCCGGCGTTACGGGGATCGTCCTCTGGAATCCGGCTCTCCACCTTGCCGGCCAGATCGGCGCCGACGTCGGCACCTTTGGTGTAGATGCCTCCGCCCACCCGGGCGAACAGGCTCATCAGGGATGCGCCAACCAGGAGTCCCGCCATGGACCGAACGTCACCGGCGAAGATGGCGTAGAGGACGACGAGTTCCAGCAGCGCGAGGCCTGCGACGCAGAGCCCGGTGATACTGCCGGCGTTGAAGGCGAAACGCATCGTTCCCGGTAGATCGCCGCCGTGCGCGTGCGCAGCAACGCGGACATTGGCTCGCACAGAGACCCACACGCCCAGCGCGCCGGCAGCAGCGCTGCCGCAGACACCCAGCAGGAAACCGGCGGCCAGCCTCACCCCGCCACCCTGCACGCCAAAGGCGATCAGGATCGCCGCCGCCAGCACGACCGCTGCAGCAAAGACGACGGTGTACTCACGACGCAGAAACGCCACGGAGCCTTCCCTGATGGCGGACGCAATCGATCGCATCTGATCGTTGCCTGCATCCGCCCGGACCACCAGCACGGTCTGAACGACAGCGTACATGAGACCCGCGAGCGCGCAGGCCCCGACCAGAAACTCGAGAAGATTCTCCGGCCTCATGCTCATGGGTCCTGGCAATCAGTCGTCAAATGAACGCTCCGGTCACCAACCAGATCCACCCGATCGTACGCGGAATCCAACGCCTGCTCGATGCGGGTTTTCCCATACCTGCGCGGCTCAGCAGATGCGAGGGAGTTGCTCACCGCTGAGCATGTCGACCACCCGCGCGACCCCCAATGCGCCCTGGCACGAGACCTCCCCGGCCGGGCTCCCGTGAACCTCGCCGATCACCACCGCGCTGGCCGTGGATGCGAAGCGGCCGAGCACGCCGAGCGCAGTACGGGCGGATTCGCGGGGTACGAACGCGACGAAGCGGCCTTCGTTGGCGACGTGCAACGGATCCAGGCCCAGCAGCTCGCATGCCGCGCTCACCTGTGCCGACACCGGCACACGCCGCTCCTCGATGGAAATGGCGAGGCCCGCGGATTCGGCGATCTCTACCAGGGCGCTGGCGAGCCCCCCACGGGTAAGGTCCCGCAGACAGTGAACGTCGACGCCAGCCTCGATCAAGGCGATGGCCGGATCGGCGACCGGTGCACAGTCGCTCTCGATTGCTGTTTCGAACCCGAAACCCTCTCGCGCCGCCATCACGGCCATGCCGTGCCGACCGATGTCGCCGCTCAGAATGACCGTATCACCGGGTAGAACCGCCTCGGGGCCGATGGGTGCTGAGGCCACGACCCGACCGATCCCCGCTGTGTTGATGAACATGCCATCCGCCTTGCCGCGATCGACGACCTTGGTGTCACCGGTTACCAGCCGGGCACCTGCGGCCGTCGCTGCCACATGCATGGACGCCACGACGTCGCGCAGCGTGGTCAGAGGCAGGCCTTCCTCCAGGATCAGGCCGACGCTGAGGCAGAGCGGGCGGGCCCCGCACATGGCGAGATCGTTGATCGTGCCGTTGACGGCGAGAGTGCCGATGTCACCGCCTGGGAAAAACAGCGGCCGCACGACGTAGGAATCGGTAGTGAACGCCACAGGACCGGCAACATCCAGGACCGCGCCGTCGTGCCCGCGGTGCAGCTCGCGGTCGTCGAAGGTGGCGCGGATGATCGAGTCGATGAGGCGGTTGGCGGCACGGCCGCCACCGCCGTGTGCAAGCTGGACAGTGTCGTCGGGTGCAATGGGCAGCGGACAGAGCAGGGAACCCCTCTCTTCGGTGGTCATGTGGAAGCAGCCCTGGCCGCGGCGCCACGATAGCGGTAGTAGGCGGCGCACGCGCCCTCCGTCGACACCATGGTGACGCCCAGGGGGTGTTCCGGCGTGCAGCGCGTACCAAAGGCCGGGCAGTCGAGCGGATTGCGCTCGCCACGCAGGATCAGGCCGCTGATGCACTCGCCGCTGAGCTCGTCGTTCGCGATCACCGCGCCGAAGCGGCGCTCCGCATCGAGATCGGCGTAGTCTGCGGCCAGCCCGAGGCCGCTCTCGTCGATGTCGCCCATGCCGCGCCAGCGTCTCGGTATGACGCGGAAAACCTCGCGCATGATCCGTTGAGCCGCCTCGTTGCCGGCGCGGCGCACGGACCGGCGATACTGATTTTCAACGCGGGCGTGGCCGGCTTCGAGCTGACGTACGCACCTGTAAGCACCCTCGAGTATGTCGAGGGGTTCGAAACCGGTGACCACGATGGGGACGCCATAGCGGCTCGCGATCGGCTCGTACTCCTCGTATCCCATCACCGTGCAGACATGGCCTGCGGCCAGGAACGCGTCGATGCGGTTGCCCGGTGCCTCGAGCAGGGCGCGCATGGCCGGCGGCACCAGCACGTGTGAGACGAGGAGAGAGAAGTTCGTGATCTGCTCCTGGCGGGCCCGGTAGGCTGCCATGGCGTTGGCGGGCGCGGTCGTTTCAAAGCCGACCGCAAAGAACACGACCTCGCGTTCCGGTTCGGCCCGCGCCACCGATAGCGCATCGAGCGGAGAGTACACCGCCCGAACGTCGGCCCCGCGTGACTTGGCGGCCAGCAGATCACCACGGCTGCCCGGTACGCGCAGCATGTCGCCGAACGAGCAGAAGATGACGCCCGGCCGCATTGCGATCTCGATGGCCTTGTCCACATACTCGCGCGGCGTCACACAGACCGGGCAGCCGGGCCCGTGAATCAGGGTCAGCTCAGCAGGCAGCAGCGAGTCGATGCCAAAACGGACGATGGCGTGGGTCTGTCCGCCGCACACTTCCATCAGCGTCCAGGGTCGGGTGATGGTTTTTGCGATGGCGTCGGCGAAGCGGCGTGCGGCTGCACCGTTGCGGTATTCGTCCCGGAACTTCATGGGACATCTTCCTCTTCCTCGCCGGCAAGCGCCTCGATCCGGCTCAGATAGTGGAACACCCGCGCCGCCTCAGCTTCGTCGATGACGGTGATGGCAAAGCCGACATGAACGAGGACATGATCGCCAACGCACGCATCGGGGACGTACGCAAGATTCACTTCCTTCACCACGCCGCCGAAATCCACCCGACCCACCCGCAGCAGCGGGTCGTCTCCCGACATGGTCAGAATGCGCCCGGGTACGGCTAGGCACATGGCGTTGCTCCTCCGGCCTCGGCCCAGGACGCCCACGCTACCTGACCGAAGGCGATACCGCCATCGTTCGGCGGTATCTGCTCGTGCCAGAGCGGCTCGAAGCCGGCCGCAGCGAGCGATCCCACTGCCGCCTCGGTAAGACGAACGTTCTGGAAGCAACCGCCGGTGAGGACTACCCGGCGCTCGCCGACCCGTTCCGCCACGGCGACGATGGCGGCCGCAAGACCGCTGTGAAACCCCTGGGAGATGGCACTGATCGGCGTGCCGGCCTGCCGCGCCGAGAGCAGCGTCCTTAGCGCCGGTTCCCAGTCGAGGGTGAGGGCCGGGCTCTCACCGTGCATCTCCCGCACGGGAAACTCGCAGGGCGTCTCGCGATCGGCACCGCACGCCGCACGCTCCAGTGCCATGGCGGCCTGCCCGTCATGGCTCATCCTCTGGCGGAGTCCGCACAAAGCAGCCCAGGCGTCGAACAGGCGTCCGGCGCTGCTCGTGCGTGGCGCGTTTACGCGACGCGTCAGCACGGTGCGTAGCGCGCGGAGCTCCGTTGCGCTGAAGGCGGAGACCGGTGGAAGGTCGAACCGTTCGAGGCAGTCCAGGCCGAACGCCGTGTACAGAAGGCCGAGAGCCGCGCGCCGCGGCTCGCGCACGGCGGCTTCCCCGCCGGGGAGCAGGAAGGGTCTCAGCCTGGCAACGCGGCGCCAGCCTCGGTTCCCGAGCAGCAGAAACTCGCCGCCCCAGATGGTTCCGTCCGGCCCGTAGCCCGTGCCGTCCCATGCAACCCCGAGCGCCGGCGGTGCCAGGCCGTGCTCCGCCAGGCAGGCCGCCACGTGGGCGACATGATGTTGAACGGTGAACAGCGGCAGACCTGAGCGTTCCGCGGCGAGGCTCGACGCGTAGTCGGGGTGCAGGTCACGGACTGCCAGCCGAGGTCTCGGGTGATGGGTGCGAATGAGGTCGGTGAGTGTGTTGCGGTGAAGCTCGCGGCCTGCCGCGCTGCCGAGATCGCCAAGATGCTGGCTCACCGTCACGCCCGAGCGATCGCTCAGCGCTACCGTGCTCTTCAGATGGCTGCCGAACGCGAGGATGCCTTCTGGAAACCCTCGGGTGGGCACCGGTGCCGGCGCGTACCCACGTGCCCGGCGCAGCAGCTGGGGCCGCCCGCAGACGACCTGTGCGACGGAATCGTCCACCGGGCGCAGGATGGGCCGGTCGTGTACCAGAAACACGTCGGCGAGGTCGGCCAGGCGCTGCAGTGCATCCGTCTCGTTGGTCACGATGGGTTCGTCGCTCACGTTGCCGCTCGTGGCGACCACCGGAGTCGCGAGTTCCTGCATCAGCAGGTGGTGCAGGGGCGAATACGGCAGCAACACTCCCAGCCGCGCGGCGTCCGGAGCCACCGCCGGCGCGATCGGGCCGCGGCCATACCTGACCAGCACGATCGGACGCTCGACGCCGGTGAGCAGGGTCTCCTCCGCACGATCCAGCCGGCACGTGGCCCGGACCGCGTCCAGGCTGGGGAACATGACGGCGAACGGCTTTCCGTCGCGTCGTTTGCGCATGCGCAGGCGCCGTACGACATCTTCATCGCCCGCGTCCGCCAGCAGGTGATAACCGCCGATGCCCTTGACGGCGACGATACCGCCCTCGCGGATGGCGGCTGCAGCGGCGAGCAGGGCCGCGTTCTCCCGGTGACTCACGGTGCCCGACGGGTCGCAGAGCGCCAAGCTGGGACCACAGACGGGGCAGGCGTTTGGCTCGCTGTGAAAACGGCGGTCGAGCGGGTCGTCATATTCCCGCTGGCAGTCGGTGCACATGATGAAATGGCGCATGGAAGTGCGTGCGCGATCGTAGGGGAGGTCCTGGACGATGCTGTAGCGTGGGCCGCATGCGGTGCAGCTGATGAAGGGGTAGCGGTAGCGCCGATCTGCCGGATGCTGCATCTCGGAGATGCAGGCTTCGCAGGTGGCGATGTCCGGCAGAATCTGGGTTGCCGGCTCGCCGGCGGCTTCGCTGGACCGGACCGTGAACCCGATGTCGCCTCGCACGGCGGTGGGGCGCACGCTGACACGGTCAACCCGAGCAATGGACGGAGCGGATCGCCGGATAGCGTGCAGCAGGCCGGCAATCGCGGTGGTGCCGCCTTCCGCCTCGATGTGCACGCCCGCCGAGGTGTTGCTGACCCAGCCTGCCAGGCCGAGCTGCACCGCCTGCCGATAGATGAAGGGCCGGAAGCCGACGCCCTGAACGGCGCCGCGCACGATGATGCGCCGACGGACCCGCGGGTCGGTGGCCGCTCTTCTCGAGGTGCGGGGCACTCACTCCTCCACTTCGATACTCTCGAGCACCACGTCCAGGGCATTGTCGTGGGCAGTATCCGTAGATAGGGTCACCTCCAGCGCAGCGCCTTCGGCGATGGATCCGGCGGCCGCTCTCTCGAAATGCTCGGCGAAATGGGCTTCGGAGAAGTGGCTCAGCGCGCCGAGCCAGACCGATACACCGACAACGCGGTGCGCGCCTGTCTGGCGCGCGATCGTCTCGATCTGCCGCATCAGTCCGGCCATCAACGACGCCTCATGCATTGCCCTGTCCCAGCCAATCCCGGATCTCATCCCGTACGCGGCCGCCGACGTCGATCATCGCAACGGCGACCGCCGACGATGGTGCAGCACCGGGCTCGAACGAGCTGCCCTCGATTGCGTACACGATGCAGCGGGCAGGCAGATCGCCCAGAACGCGGGCGAGCTCCACTGCCTCGGCCAGACCCAGCCCGTGCGTCGATGCGCTGAATGACCCGCCCGGCAACGGCGAGCTCGTGACGTCGAGACGCCGTACATGCCCGCTCGGCATTCCGGAGACAGAGGCGTCGATCAGGTAGGCCGCCTCGACGCCCTCGAGGCTCGCCAGCAGCGAGGCGGGCTCGCCATCATGCTCGATGATACGGACGTCCGCCGGCAGCTTGTCAGCAAGCCAGCGCGCCACACCCGGGCCGGCCGCATCGTCTCCCCGGTCCGTGTTGCCGATACCGATGACGATGCAGCGGATGCGCTTGCCTGACAGAACTCACCCCCGGTCCACGTCGAGCTGCAGGAAGTGTGCAGCACAGGAAATACAAGGATCGTAGTTGCGCACGGTCTGCTCGCAGCGATGGCGCAGCGCATCGTCCGGCAGATCCAGGGCTGCGTTGATGCAGCTCACCAGATCCGCCTCGATACTGGCCTGATTCTGGGACGTCGGCGGCACGATCCGCGCCTCGGCGATGGTACCGTCGGCTTCCAGCCGGTACCGGTGGTACAGCAGGCCACGCGGCGCTTCCGTGGCGCCGAAACCGGTCCCCTCACGTGCCTCCACCGGGTACGCCGGCTGTTCGGGCTCCTGGTAGGCCTCGATGATGCGCAACCCCTCCTCGCAGGCCTGCGTCACCTCCACCGCGCGCACGACGATACTCTGGTAGGGATTTCTGCACACGGGACCCAGCCCGGCGTTGCTCGCGGCCGCTTGCGCGACGGGCGTCAGCCGATCGAAATTCAGGCCGTACCGGGCGAGCGGCCCGACGAGATAGGGTGAGCCGTCGCTGAGCCGCGATTGCAATGCGGTGGATCTTTCCACCTGCATCTCTTCGAAATTGGTTTCGAAGTCATCGGCGGCAATGTCGAGTCCCCGGCTCGATACGATTCGGCCTTCGTTGAAAGGGTATTCGCCGGGGTGGCGCAAGGCGACCAGAGTGTAGTCCTGCTCGACATCGGGAAACTCGAACTCGCCAGCCCAGCGGACGGTCTCCAGGGCCGCGTCGCGCGCCCACTTCAGGGATTCGGCCAGTGGCTGCAGGTCGCGGCGGTGCGGCGTCCGGTAGAAACCGCCGACCCGGACGTTGATGGGATGGATTTCGCGTCCACCGAGAACGGACATGATCTCGTTGCCCGCTTTCTTGAGGGTGAGCCCCCGGCGAACGACGTCCGGCCAGTCGCGCGCCATCTCGATGGCGCTGTCGTAGCCGAGGAAATCCGGTGCATGCAGCATGTAGATATGCAGAGCGTGGCTCTCGATCCACTCACCGCAGTAGAGAAGCCGTCGAAGGCTGCGCAGCGGTCCCGTGACCGAGACGCCGAGGGCATGCTCCATGGCGTGCACGGCGCTCATCTGATAGGCGACCGGGCAGATGCCGCAGATGCGTGCAGTGATGTCCGGCGCCTCGGTGTAGGCGCGCCCGCGCAGCAGCGCTTCGAAGAAACGGGGCGGCTCGAAGATGCTCAGCTCGGCAGAGTGAACGGCGCCGTCGCGCACCACCACCTTGAGAGAGCCTTCCCCTTCGACCCGCGCCAGCGTGCCGACCTTGATCGTCTTACGGGTCATGACGCTCGCTCTCCTCGCGGAACTCGGGCGCACCCGCGTTGAAGGTACGGTAGATGCGCTGCAGCGCCGGACGATCCGCCCCCAGGTGTGTGAGCTGACGGCTGAGAGACGCGGTGTTTGGCGTTTCCTTGGGGCCGTAACAGCCGTAGCAGCCCCGGTGATAGGCGGGGCAGATGGCCCCGCAGCCGGCATGCGTCACGGGACCGAGGCAGGGTGTGCCGTGTGCCACCATCACGCAGACGTTGCCCGCGAGCTTGCACTCCATGCAGACGCTGTGCGAGGGCGTTACCGGCCGGCGTCCGACGAGAAACGCGGATATCACCTCCAGCAGCTGACGTTTCGAGATCGGGCAACCGCGCAACTCGAAATCCACGGACACGTGATCAGCGATGGCCGTCGAGGTCGCGAGCGTTTCGATGTAGTCCGGTCGCGCATAGACGATGGCAGCGTATGCCTCGACGTCGGCGAAGTTGCGCAGCGCCTGGATGCCGCCGGACGTCGCGCACGCGCCGATGGTCACAAGCTTGCGCGATCTGCGACGCACCTCGTGGATACGTTCGGCGTCTGCCGGAGTGGTGATCGATCCCTCCACCAGCGACAGGTCGTAGCGCCCGCGCACGGCGGCGCGGGTCACTTCCGGGAAGTAGGCAATGTCCAGGGCGCCCGCGATATCCAGCAACTCGTCTTCGCAGTCCAGCATCGTGAGCTGGCAACCGTCGCACGATGCGAACTTCCATACGCCCAGTCGGGGTTTGCCGGTGGCAGTGGTCACGTCCTCAGATCTCCTTCTTGCCCAGAAGACCGCGCACCTCGTCGTAGCGGAAGACCGGCCCATCACGGCATACCAGCGTCGGGCCGAACTGACAATGACCGCACACGCCGATCGCACACTTCATGTTGCGCTCCATCGAAAGGTGGATGGACGAGTCCGCGAGCCCGGCATCCTTCAGCGCTGCGATCGCGAAACGC
>JASFLG010000102.1:0-10423 GCA_050118205.1 Pseudomonadales bacterium | reverse complement strand
TCGGCGCCGATTTCAGCGTCTCTTTCGCCCCCGGCATCAGCGAGGCGGACGTGCGCACCCTCCTGCTCAAGCACCGGGTGAGCATCGTCGGCGGACCTTCGGCACTCGGCATCTACCAGATCGCGGCCCCGCGGGGCGCCGATCTCGATGCGCTCGCCGCATCGCTCGAGGCGAGCCCGCTGGTGGTCTACCTGCAGCCGGTGCCGCAGCCATGAGCGCCGGCCGCCTCGGGAGGCTGCTGCTCACGGGTCTCGTGGTCTGCTGGGCCGGCACGGCCGCCGCCGCGCCGAACGACCCTTACCTGCACTCCGCCGGGAGCTGGCAGCAGGACTTCGACGATCAGTGGGCGCTCGAGAATCTCCGGGTCTACACGGACGCGGCCGGCACCGCCACCGCATCGGCGGAGCGGCCGTCCACGGTGGTGGCCGTGATCGATACGGGGCTCGACTATACCCATGAGGACTTCGCCGCCGCCCGGCTCTGGCGCAACCCTCGGGAAGTGAGGAACGGCTACGACGACGACGACAACGGCTTCCCGGACGATCTCATCGGCTGGAACTTCGTGGACGCCAACAACAATCCCTGGGACCTTTCCGGGCACGGCACGCACATCGCCGGCATCATCGCCGCCTGCACCGACAACGGCCTCGGCATCGCCGGGGTGGACGGCGACGCCATCATCATGCCGCTGAAAGTGGCGAACTTCACCGGTCAGGCGAAGAGCTCGTCGGTCGCCGCCGCCATCCGCTACGCGGTTGACCAGGGCGCCCGGGTGATCAATCTGAGCCTCGGCAGCGAGCTGGTCACCCAGCTCGAACGGGACGCCGCTGCCTATGCCGCCGAGCGCCGCGTGCTGATCGTCACCAGCGCCGGCAACCACGGCCTTTCCACGGAAGATACCGGGTATGCCAGCCTGCCCGGGGTGCTGGTGGTGGGCGCCAGCGGCCTGGACGGCGAGCGGGCCGGCTTCTCGAACTTCGGTACCCGCCTGGACGTGCTCGCGCCCGGCGTGGACGTGCTCTCCCTGCGCGCAAGGGACACGGATTTCATCGGCCTCTCGCGACCACCCGATTATGACGAGGGTGCCGCCTTCGTGGGCTCGAACGACGCCTACTACCGGGCCTCGGGCACCTCCTTCTCGGCGGCGCTGGTGAGCGGCATGGCGGCCCGACTCCTCGCCGAGCGCCCCGAGCTCGACGCCGAGAGCGTCAGGCGGGTGATCGTCCAGTCCGCCGTCGATGTGGGCGCCGACGGGGTGGATCAGATCTCCGGATACGGCCGGGTGGACTACGTGCGCGCCCTGGCCGCCGCGCCGGGCGACTTCATCCGGGCGCGGCTCGCCGGCGTGGAGCTGAGCCTGGCCGACGAGAAGGTGTGGATCGCCGTGCAGGGTGACGCCGATGCCCGGACGTTCTCCGGCGCCGAGCTCATGGTGCGCGCGGCCCCCGGCTCCGTGGCCGTGCCCGACGACGACAAGAGGAAGAAGAAAAAGAAGAAGGGCGAACCGGAGCTGCCGGGGCCCTATGACTGGCAGCCGTTCGGCGGCGGCATTGCGGCCCCCGTGGAGGCGGACACCCTCGGCACCGTGGATCTGGAGACCCTCACCGCCATGACCGGGGGCGCGACCGCCTGGGAGCTGAAGCTCGTGGTGCGCGACCAGAACGGCCAGGCCCGGGAATCGCAGATGGGCATGGCGCTGCCCGTGCCGGAGCCAGCGCCGTCCGAGGAGGTGGGGGAATGAGAGTCCTCCTCACCCTGGCCGTGCTGTGTCTCGTCGGCATCGCCCTGCCTGCCCGAGCCGTGGACCCGGTCGACGCCTGGCGGGCGCCGTTCGCGCTGAACCTGCCCGAGCCCACCCGCAGCATCAGCCTGAAGCCGCGCACGGACGCCATCGCGTTCGCGGCGAGCCACGGCCTCCAGGCTGCGCGCATCGTGCCCATGGGCCGCGCCGGCAGCGTGCTCGAGATGCCCATGGACGACGCGGCCTGGGAGCAGGTTCAGCAGAGCACCTGCGCCGCACCGGAGGTGGCCGGCTGCGAGACGACGGTCTGCCAGGGTATCCAGTTCGCCGGTAGCGCCACGCCGGGGGGCGAATACGCAGCTGAAGCGGTGCAGGCACGCCTGGTGCACAACCCGCCCGAAACCGTGAACGTGCCGGATGAGCCGGACGGCGAGGCCGGTACCTGCCGGGGACCGCCCCTGGTGCCACCGCTCGATGACACCGCGGCGGCGGGCACGGGGACCGGTCAGAGCCTGAACATCGATCTCACCGTGCTCGAATCGGACGCGGACGGCAGCGGAACCGGGAGTGTGGCAGCGCCCGAGGCGGGTGCGGCAACCCCGGAAGCCTACGGCGGTACGGACGCTTCTCCGCCGGGACCCCATTCCTTCCGGTTCAACGTGAACAGCCGCTTCAATCCCGCCGGCGGCGTCGACCTGGGCACGGACGACCTGCCCGCCGACACCAGCGACTGGACCCTGGTGGTGGGCGCCGGCTGCACCGAGGTGAAGGTGCCACTCTCCTCCCTCGAACCCGCCCGAATGCCCGGCATCGTGGTGGCCCTGGTGGATGCGGGCAACGTCAACCCGGTGGCCACCACGTACGGTCTCACCGTGGTGCGGCAGATCGCGTTACCGAGCACGGGCCAGAACCTGGCGGTCTATGCCACTGCCCAGAACATCTTCACGGTGATCGCCGCCATGGCGGCGGACGCCCGGGTGGACGGTGCCCAGCCGGAGTACGTCTTCGAGACCACGGCCGAGCCGGCAACCGGCGCTGAACCTGCGGGCCCGGCAGAAGTCGCGGGCGACCAGGCCCCGCCACTCGAGCTCACCCGGGAGGCGCTGGCCCCCCTGTCCGAGGTGACGCCCGAGGTGACGGCCGAGCTGACGCCCGAGGCGACGCCCGCCGCGCCCCTCTACTCGGATCCCTTCGCAGCGCTTAACTACGGCCCCGGCCAGACCGGCGCACTCGCCCTGCAGAGTGCCGCCTCGGGCACGGGGCAGCTGATCGCGGTCATCGACACCGGCATCGACGTGAACCATCCGGATCTGGCCGGCCGCCTGCGCGAGCCCGTGGACACCACCGACAAAGGCTACGCGGCGGAGGTCCACGGCACCGCCGTGGCCGGCATCATCGCCGCCGCAGCGGACAACGCCATTGGCAGCTACGGCGTCGCTCCGGCGGCGGAGATCCTGCCCATCAAGGCCTGCCAGCCGAAGGAGGAAGGTGGCCTCAAGGCGCGCTGCACCACCAGCACTCTGGTCAAGGCCCTGGACGTGGCCATGACCGCGGACGCCGCCATCATCAACATGAGCCTGGCCGGTCCGCCGGACGATCTGGTGGCACGCTTCGTCGACGTGGCGCTCGAGCAGAACCGCCTCATCGTCGCCGGCGCCGGTAACGGCGGCCCCAACGCCAAGCCCGGCTTTCCCGCCGCGATCCCCGGCGTGCTCGCCGTCACCGCCGTGGACGTGCGCGACGGGCTCTACGACCAGGCGAACCGGGGTGACTACATCGACGTGGCCGCACCCGGGGTGGACATCGTGGCCTCGGTGCCGAACGGTCGGTACCCGCCGCTCTCGGGCACGTCCATGGCCGCGGCCCACGTCAGCGGGGTGGCGGCGCTCATTCACGAGCTCGGCCCGCTCATGAGCCCCAGGGAGGTCGGCCTGGTGATCCGGAGTCAGGCCCGCGATCTCGGGGGCGTCGGGCCCGATCCGGAGTTCGGCGCCGGTCTGGTGGATGCCTGCCGCACGGCGGCCGCCGCCACCGCGGACGCGGTGACCTGCGCACAGGGAGAACGTCATGGCAACGGCAATGCGTACTAGGTTTCGGATCCTCACCCTCGCGATGCTCGGCGCCCTCGGCGCCGCCTCCGCCGGCGCGCAGGTCGCCGCACCCCAGCTCGCGAGCTACGTGCAGCCGAGCGACAAGGGTGGCTTTCAGTACTCCGAGCCGAGCCCGTTTCCCGAGCTCGATCTGGACCTCACCCCCATCGAGCGGGAGGTGGCGAAGGAAGCGAGCACCCGCTGCGGCACGGCGCTGGCTGCCGCGCCGCTCGATCTGGGCGATGCGGAGGGCGTGGTCGGCAACCTGATGGGTGCGGCGGCCAACGCCGCGATCGGCCAGCTGCTCGGCGGATTCCTCGGCGGCGGGGGCGGCAGCAAGCAGAAGCCGAAGCTCGCCCGCGACCCGATCAAGAACAAGTACAAGGAGCGCATCGAAGACCCGGACGGCGACGTACGCATCCGCGCCGGCGGCCAGGCCTACTCGGACGGGATCCTGATCTCCGCGAAGGTGGAGAAGGCGAGAGGCAAGGGTACCTTTCACACCATGTTCCTCGAGGAGCCGGACTGCACCAGGATCTTCCCCGAGCAGTATCTCGGCTACGACCTCTGGGGCAGCTGGAGCCTGTCCGTGTCGGTCACCAGCACGAAGAGCACCTATCAGGACGGCAAGCTGATCGACCAGTCCACCAGCCATTCGGGCTGGTCCAAGTCCGGCGATTTCGACTTCTCCCGCGGCTTCTCCCTGTGGGACCAGCTGCCCGGCGAGGACCGGAAGATGCTGCTGAACGCCGACCAGGCCTACCTGGCGCAGCTGCGCCGGGAGATCGACGTGCCGGCCTGGGCCGCCATGGGCTATGCCGAGCCGAAGGACGGTATCCGCTCCGCCGGGGGCATCTTCCGGGTGGCGCCCACCTCGCTTCCGCCGGGTACCATCGCGGTCATTCACATCACCAACGTGGACCACGGCCGCTACAGGACGGTCGGCTTCCCGCTGAACATGAGCTTCGGCGAGGAAGGGCGCATCACGCTCACCCGCCTGCCGGACGCGCCCGCCGAGTAGATCCGGGCGTCGTCCCGCCGGCCTTCACGACGCGCAGGCCTGGAAAGTTTTCCGCAATTTTTTTGAACCTCCCTCTCCGGGGTCGTTACTCAACCGGTAAGGCAAACGTCATAACCCTTCGACGTCGCCGACAAACCGAAACCAACGACACTCTCAAGGAGAGACGAGATGAAGAAAGCACCCTTTCAACTGAGCCTGATCCTCGCCGGCGTACTCGCTGCCGGGGGCGCTCTCGCCGGCCCGTACGACTCCTGGCAGCCGTCGGTCTCCGACGACGACAGCGTCAGCATCGCGGACAGCTTCAACAGGGAGTACAGCTCGAGCGTGAGCTCCGACGACGACTCCTGGAAGTCCGTCGACGTCACCAGGACCCGTACGTCCAGCGAAGACAATGACGTTGCCGTCACCAAGACGCATACGGAAGACAACGACTACACGTCGAGCGTCCAGGAAGACAACGACTGGACCTCCAGCGTTCGCGAGGACAACGACTACACGTCGATCTACAAGACCAGTGAAGACAACGACGTGACCACGACGGAAGACAACGACGTGACCACGACCGAGGACAACGACGTCGCTCTGGATTTCCAGATCGCCACGCCGACCATGTCTTCCTACAAGTACCAGGACCAGGACGCCGGCCACCAGGCTGACACCCAGGTCTACGGCTCTGCCAGCGGTCACAGCGTTGGTGTCGAAGGCGGCACGAACGTGATCAGCGCCGGCAACGACGAGACGAAGTACTACGGTCCCGCTCTGGTGAACACCAACACCAACCAGCTGCCCCAGAACAACCTGTTCATTCAGGGCAGCAACGGCGCCCCGATCAGCCAGTCGAACACGTTCGCCGGCCGCGACATGGGTCCGAAGGGTGTGTTCGCTCCGGTAGGCAACACGTCCGCCTCGGTTGGCGGCAACGTGGGCAACCAGTCCGGCGCCTCGGTCGAGCAGAGCGGCGACGCCGCGAACTCCATCGCGGACCCGATGAGCTCGGTCATCCGCTGAGTGCCCGGTCAGGGCCTGCCCTGACGACCACAACCAACCACAGGGGGCCTCATACGGCCCCCTTCTTTTTCGAGACAGAAAGATCGAGAAACGGGAAACAAGGAGACGACCAATGCAGCGCAAACCCGATTTCAATCTCCTGACGGCAGTGGCCGTCGCGATCTTCCTGGTCTGCGCCACCGCCTCCGTGAATGGCATTGCCGACACGCAGAGCAGGCGTGACGCCGACCGCGCGCTCCTGCAGCGCATCTACCAGATGCGCATGCAGTACGACCAGGAGCGGGCCCAGAAGGAAAACGAAGCCAGGGCCAACGTGCGGCTGGTGACCCAGTCCAACGGCGCCGCGGCGGACAGCCCCACGGTCACGCAGCTCAGACAGCAGACCAACGCCGAGCTCGCCCACTTCGAGACCCAGTTCCGCTGCCTCGACGTGGACGTGGAGAACGGCGGTGGCAACACCGTGGTGATCTGCGGCGACAACAGCGGCGACATCGAAGGCACCAATGTCCACGCCGAGCGGGACATCGTCACCATCCCCGGAGGCACGCCATGAAGCTCACACTGAAGGCTCTGCTCGTCGGCGCGACGCTGATGCTGGTGCAGCCGGTGACGGCTGAGGCGGCGATGCAGTCCATCGTCCTGCCGCCCGGTATCGTGATCCGCGCGGAAGACCGCTTCGACCCGGCCATCCAGCGGCTCATGGCCGACCACTCGCTCAGGCTCCTGCCGCTGGAGCGCGGGCAGCTCTACTACCTGTACCCGATCGGCGTCACGCCCCGCCTGGAAGGCGTGCAGATCCAGTATCTCGAGCACCTGCTGGACAAGCAGGCCGCGGAGAACGATCAGTCTGACAAGCCATCCGACGCCGAGGAAGAATGAACCCGATCGGCTGCCGCCGTGACCCATGAGAGAGAGGGCGGGCGCCGAGGGGCGCCCGCTGCGGAACACGCGGAAGACCAAGGAACAGACCATGCGCCGAACGATCACCAGAATCATCGCACCCATCCTGATAGGCATCGCCGTGGCCGTGCTGTTCGGGAGCACTGCCCATGCAAAGTCGAAGAAGGAACCTTCGCGCGAGGAGCTCGACAAGGCCATGAGTGAGCTTTCGTGCAACGGCCTCAAGCCGCGCGTCGCCATCTACGGTTTCTTCGCCACCGGAAAGATGGCGGCCTTCGAAGGCTACAACGTGGGCGACGGCCTGGCCGCGCAGCTCGCCACCGAGCTCAACAAGACCGACTGCTTCGTCGTCCTCGACCGCACCGGCCTTTCGGACATTCTGCGCGAGCAGGAGCTCGGGCTGGCCGGCGTGGTGAACCGCGACACGGCACCCGGCGCCGGTCGGCTCGTCGGCGCCGAGGTAATCATCAAAGGCACCATCACGGAGTTCGACCCGAACAAAAGGGGCGGCGGCCTGACCCTCGGCATGGCTCTGCCCAAAACGCCGCTGGGACTCCGGCTCGGACGCAACGGCAGCAAGGCACACGTGGGGCTGGACGTGAGCGTGATCGATGCCACCACCGGACAGGTGAAGTTCTCGCACCGGGTGACAGCGGACTCGAAGACCGGCGGCTGGACGCTCGGCCTCGATTTCAAGCAGGCGAGCGTCGGCGGCGACACCTTCGCCAAGTCACCGCTCGGCATCGCCTCGCGCAACGCGCTCGGCCAGGCCGTGCTGCTCATCGCCAACGACCTGAAGGACTCCACCGACCGACGCTTCCAGATCGCGAGCTCGGACGCGAACGAGGTCTATCTGAACGCCGATCGGGCGAGCGGTATCCGCGAAGGAGACGTCTACAAGGTGTCCACGGTGGTCCGCACCCTGATCGATCCGTCCACGGGGCTCCTGCTCGATACCATCGAGCGCGAGGTGGGCGAGGTGAAGATCGTCGAGGTGACCGACCGCTACGCCCGCGCCGAGCTGGTGGAGGGCACGCGTGTCAAGCGTGGCGACTTTGTTCATCTCTGACGTTCACATCCTCTGAGGCCGATACGGTACGCTGGCATGGGTCCTATGCAGCAGGATCCCCGCCGGCGGCGCTGGCCACCACCCTGCTCCGCTCGACTCCTTCCGCGACGACGGCCACCGACTGAAACCCCATCACATCAACCAGGTCCTATCGCGCTAACATTGAGGCTGAACCCGGATCGGGGATGCCATGTCTGAGATGACTGAGTTCGACGCGTTCGCCGGGGCCGGGGGCCGACCCACCCAGGCGGAGAGGCGACTGATCCAGGCATGCGCGCAGAGTGGAATCGCCAACTGTGAGGACCTGGCCGACGATGAGCGTATCGTCTCGGCGGATCTCGTCCTCGCACTCGCGATCGGCATTTTTCGGCATCATGAATGGCCCGAATGGGCGCTTGCAGCTACCGGGCTGCGAGTCTCCGGGATCCACATTCTCGAGCCCGTGAACCTCGAGAGTCGGCAGGTTCCTGCCGATCTCCTGTTCTCAGGCTGCCGCTTCGAGGGGGGAATCGACCTCGACAACGCCTCCCTGGAAGGGCGCCTGCATCTCGGGCACTGCACGATTCGTGGGTCTCTGCGCCTTGTGTCCGCGACTGTCCGTCGCCAGGTGGAGGCCACACAGGCGACCTTCGACAACGCCGAAGGGGACGCCATCGTGGCGCACGGAGCCACGACCGGCACGTGGTTCCTCGATGGCGCAACCGTCAGGGGCGGACTCAACCTGGGGGATGCCCGAATCAATGGCCACTTCATCGCGAACGGTGCGTCGTTCGAGCGAACCGCCGGCAACGCCATATTCGCGCCGGGCGTTTCCTCCTCGAGCTGGTTCCTCAACAACGCAGTGATCGAAGGCGGGCTCATCCTCACACGAGCGATCCTCGACGGCCACTTCAGCGCGATCGGCGCACACTTCCGGAATGCCAAGGCGACGGCGATCTATGCCGAAGGAATCACCTCCGGCCCCTGGACGTTGAACGACGCTGTCGTGCTCGGCGAGGTCGACCTGGATGGCGCGCACCTTTCAGGAGCACTACTCGCCGCCTCCGCGCGCTTCGAAACGCCCGGCGCGACTGCCTTGCGCGCCAGCAGAATCGAGGCAGCCAGCCTCGACCTGGACAACACGTCGTTCACTGGCCGCTGCTACATTCAGGGAGCGCACCTGGATCAGCAGTTTTCGGCCAACGGCGCGACGTTCGAGAATCCGGGCGGTGTCGCCGTCTGCGCCCAGGATGCAAGCGTGTCCGGGTGGTTCATGGACGCGGCCGTCGTGCGCGGCGTGTTCGACATCAACAACGCGGCCATCGATGGCCAATTCAACGCGAACCGATCGACCTTTGAGAATCCCGGCGGACTGGCCATCTGGGCCCAGGGCGTAAGCGCATCATGCTGGAACATCACAGCAACGACCGTTCTGGGCGTGTTCGATATCAACCGGGGGACAATTCAGGGGCCGTTCGCCGGCGCCCAGGCCAGGCTGCAGGCTCCCGGCGGCAACGCATTCGTCGGCCAGGAAGTGCGGGTGCAATCCTTTCTGGTAGACGGCATCGCTGTGCGGGGCCGGTTCGATCTCAATCATGCCTGCATCGAAGGGCAGTTCAGTGCCAGCGACGCGACGTTCGACAATGCCGGCAGCGTTGCCATCTCCGCGTTCTCGATTCGAAGCCGCGACTGGCTCATATCTGACTCCGTCATCCACGGCGCCCTCGACGTCAGCGGTGGCGAGTTCGCGGGTGCCTTTGGCGGAGAGCACACGACGATCCGTTTTCCGGGTGGCACGGCGATCGATGGGCAGTCGGCCCGGTTTCAGGGCGGCGTGTACCTCCGTGCCGGAACGGAAGTGAGCGGCGGCGTCGATTTCGCTGGAGCCAGGATCGGTCTGGTCCTGGATCTTTCCGGCTCGGTCTGGAAGGCCGCGCGCTATCGAGCCGTGCGGTTACAGGAGGCGACGATCGTCGGTGAGGTCGTGTTTCGTAACGCGGTTCTGCACGGCCACCTGCACGCCAATCGGGCGCGCATCGAGAGCCGCATGGACTTCCGCGGCTGCAACATCGTGGCGGCAACGGTCGCGCGCGCGCGCGGTGAACTGCCGGACGAGCTCGGCGAAGCCGTCAATGCGGCCGACGAGGAGCGCCAGGACCGGTTTCGCCACCACGCGATCGTGCTGCACGAAGCGCGCATCGACGGCCGGCTGGTGATGCCCGACCGTTGCCCGGAGGGGATCATCGACCTGTCTCGAGCAACCTGCGACACGCTGGAGGATTCGGTCAGCGGGTGGCCCCCGCCGCTGAACCCTCGCGCAGATGTCTGCGAAACAAGGATCTGCGTGCCGGCCGCCGCTGGAGAACGGACGGATATCCAGCATCTCGTGCTGGACGGGTTCCAGTACCAGCATTTCGAATACCCGGCGGGAAGCTCCGACGGCAGCCAGGACGTGGCGACCGCGCGCAGCAACTGGCTGGCAGGCCAGCCCGTCGAGGAGTTGCGGGCTCAATTCAACCCACAACCCTGGCGGCAGGCTGCCACGGTGCTGAGATCGATGGGTTACGACGAGGCCGCGCAGGACCTGTCGATCCAGCGCCGCGTACGACAGCGGT
>JASFLG010000101.1:0-10439 GCA_050118205.1 Pseudomonadales bacterium | reverse complement strand
CCCTGCCGAAGACCACCATGAGCAGGATCACGATCAGGATGAACGGCACGGCGTAGAGCACGTCCACCACCCGCATCAGGAGGAGATCCGCACGTCCCCCGCGGAGGCCGGAAAAGGCGCCGTAGGGTACGCCGATGAGCGCGCTGACCGTGGTAGCGATCGCAGCGACGGAAAGGCTGACCTGGGCACCGAGCATGGTGCGCGCGAACAGATCCCGGCCGACCAGATCGGTGCCGAACCAGTGCCCCGCGTCGGGTGCGGTCTCGAGCGCGTTCCAGTCGATGGCTTCCGGATCCCAGCCCGACAGGGGCACGCCCATCAGGGCCCCGGCCACCACCAGCAGGATCCAGGCGCTGGCGACGAGCGCCAGGGGAGATCCGGTAGCGGTCGCCAGCAGCACGCTCCGCATCAGCGGGCGAGCCGGATGCGCGGGTCGAGCCTGGCGTAGCAGAGGTCGACCAGAAGATTGAACACGAGCACGAACGCCGCATAGACCACGACCACGCCCATCACCAGCGTGTAGTCCCGGTTGAGCGCGGCCTGCACGAAATATCGGCCGATACCGGGCAGCTCGAAGACCTGCTCGATCACGACCGACCCGGTCAGGAGCGCCGCGGCCGCCGGACCGAGGAACGACAGCACCGGCAGCAGGGCCGTGGGCAGCACGTGCCGGCGCAGGATGCGTGACTGCGGGAGCCCCTTGGACCGCGCGGTGACGACGTGAGGCTCGAGCATCACCTCGGCAACGCTGCCCCGGGTGAGGCGGGCGATGGCCGCGACGAAGGGCATGGCGAGTGCCAGCGGCGGCAACAGGTAGTGGTCGAGCCCGCCAGGGCCGCCGGCAGGGAGCCAGCCGAGCCAGACGGCGAAGCAGAGCACGGCCAGCGGTGCCAGCACGATGGTGGGCAGCGCGATGCCGAGGTTGGCGATGCCCATCACCACGACATCGGTACCCGAACCGGGCCTGAGCCCGGCGCGGGTGCCGAGGGTCACGCCGAGGACGATGCTCAGCGCCAGAGCCGACATGCCGACCCCCAGGCTCACCGGCAGCCCTGTGGCGATGAGCTCGTTGACCGAGAAGTCCTTCTGCTTGAAGGACGGTCCGAGATCCCCGCGGACCAGCATGGCGAGATAGTCGAGATACTGGGCGGACAGCGGCTGGTCCAGGTGATAGGCGGCGAGCAGGTTCGCCTCAACCTCCGGCGGCAGCCGGCGCTCCCCGTCGAAAGGGCCGCCGGGAGCAGCGCGGATCAGAAAGAACACCACGCTGACGATGACCCAGAACGTCAGCAGGCTCACGAGCACCCGGATCAGCAGATAGCGGAGCATGATGGGCCTGTCCGACGGCGGGCTACCAGGAGAGGTATCTCGCCGGATGCACGTCGCGGTTGTTCTCGTGCCAGCCCTTGAGGTTGGGATTGACGAGCCGCTTCACGGCGATCGACCACAGCGGCACGACCGGATAGTCGCGCATGGCGAGACCTTCGGCCTGGCTCATGAGCGCATAGCGCCCGGGAACACCGGGTAGCGATCGGGCCCGGTCCATCAGGGCGTCGTAGGCCGGATTGCTGTAGCGGCCGTAGTTGACGTTGCCCGCGTCCGAGACCAGCAGGTCTAGATAGTGTGCTGGATTGTTCTCGCCGATCCAGCCGGCCTGGGCCACGTCGAAGTCCCCCTGGCGCAGATCCGAGAAGTGCACCTTGAGCTCGCTGTGATACAGGGACGTGTTGACGCCGATCTGCTTCCAGAAGCTGGCAATGGCGAGGTTGGTCCGTTTGCCCTCGCCTTCGTCGTAGTAGCGAAGCGTCACGTGCAGCGGTTTGTCAGGCGTGTAACCCGCCTGGGCGAGCAGGTCTCGGGCCCGCTCGATGCGCTCCGGCATCGGCTGGTCGAGGTAGGGCAACTCGGGCCCATCGTAATCGTCGACCAGAAACGGCACGAAGCTGCGTGCGGGATAGTTGCCGGTACGCTGCACCTTTTCCGTGAGGATCCCGGGTTGAATGACCAGGGCCAGAGCCTCGCGGACCCGGGCGTCGTCGAACGGCGGCCTTTGTGTGTTGAACACGAGATAGATCATCGACAGGAGCGGCGATACGCGCAGGTGCTCGGGCATGTCGCGGCGCACGTGGTCGAGCTCGCTGGCCGGAAACCCGCCGATGGCATCCACCTCACCCGCGCGATAACGGTTGTAGGCATTCTGCTCGTTGGCCAGGGGATAGTAGTACACACGATTCATGGCGACGGGCTTCCCGAAGTGCGGATTGGCCACGAGCTCGACGTAAGCCTGGGGCCGCCAGTCCTTGAGCACGTAGGCGCCGTTGCTCACCCAGTTCCCGGGCTTCACCCAGTCGTCGCCGACCCGATCGATGACGTGACGCGGCACCGGAGAGCCGGTGGGGTAGAGCAGGCGCTCCGGCAGGTGGGGATACGGCTCCTCGAGCTCGAGCACAAGGGTTCCGGGGTCTTCCGCGCGCACGCCCAGACGCTCTGGAGGCATCGTGCCCGAGTTTACCGCCCGCGCGTTCTTCAGCGGGTACATGAAGTAGGCGAGGCTGGCTGCGGTGGCGGGATCGAGCAGGCGGCGATAGGCGTAGACGAAATCGGCGGCCGTGAGCGGCGCGCCGTCCGACCAGCGCAGATCCTCTTCGAGCTCGAAGGTCCAGACGAGACCGTCGTCGCTCACCGTCCAGGCTCGGGCGGCACCGGGACCGATGTGGCCCCCGGCGTCCATGCTGGTGAGCCCGAGAAAGAGGTCGGTGAGGATCGTCTCTTCCAGACGCAGATTGTAGCGTTGGGGATCCAGGGTCTGGGGCTCTCCGGCATTGCCGAGGCGCACGACGGCTTCCTCGGCGGCGAACAGGCAGCCGGGCAGCAGCAACAGCAGCACGGCCGCAGCCTGCGCGGCCTGCAAGGGACGGATCATGGCCGAACCTTACTGGAAGGCGGGTTTGAAGCAAACGTCTGCGCCGATGCGCAGGTGTCTGCGCTGATGTGTGGGCCTGGACTTGCGCGCAGGCCTGCCCTCGCGCGGTGCGCCCTCGCGCGGGATGGCGTGCGCGCGCATACTGCGGCGCCATGAGCGCCGAACCGGAATTCCTCGTCGCCGACATCGGGGCGACCCGTGCCCGATTCTGCCGCCTTGCGGCAGGCGTGCTCGGCGAGCCCGTCGTGCTTGCCACCGGCGACTATGCGGCGGCCGGGGAGCTGATCCGGGCTGCGCAGCGGCGGTTGTCGCTGTCAGCGGTGGCCGGCGCCTGCTTCGCCGTCGCGGGTCCGGTGGTCGACGACCGTATCTCGGTCACCAACGGCGAGCTGGTCTTCGCAACGGGTGAGCTCGAAGGGTCGCTGGGCTTTCCGGTGCGGCTGGTCAACGATTTCCACGCGCTGGCCCGGGCCGTGCCGGATCTCGCCCGGCTCGAGCAGCTGGGTGGTGACGCCGGATCGTCGACAGGACGCACGGTCCGGGCAGTGCTCGGTCCCGGCAGCGGACTCGGGATGAGCGTGCTGGTCCCGGAAGGCAGGGCCGGCTGGCGGGTGCTCGCCTCGGAAGGCGGGCACGCCGATCTCGCGCCGGGTAATCATCTCGAGCAGGAGCTCCTGAACGTGCTGCTCGCCGAGCACCGGTCGGTCTGCTGGGAGACCGTGCTTTCCGGCTCCGGGCTCGTGCGCCTGTACCGCGCCGTGGCGACCCTTTGGGGGATGCCGTCCGACGATCTCACCCCGGAGCAGATCAGCGAACGGGGAGTGCACGCGGACGACCCGATCTGTCACCAGACGCTGGAGATGTTTTTCGGTCTGCTCGGTGCGGCGGCGGGCAATCTGGCGCTGACGGTGTGTGCCCGGGGCGGCGTTTACATCGGCGGCGGTATCGTTCCCGGGCTGGTCGAGTTCGCCCGCTCGAGTCCCCTGCGGCGTCGGTTCGACGAGCGGGCGGATCTGCAGTCGTTCATCGAGCCGATTCCGCTGTACGTCATTCTGGACGAGTTCCCCGGGCTCAAGGGGGCGGCGGCGTGCCTGGACGATCCCGATCCGCGATCTCTGTGATGGGGCACTAACGGCGTCGGCTCAGGCCGGCTCCCGGCTCTGATCGCGCCCGCGACGCTGGATGTCCGCGCGACGGGCGGCCACACCCTCGGCCCGGACCTCGTGGGCCCGGCTGGCCGTCTGCTCGATCTGGAGGCCCTGGTCCAGCGTGGTGCCCCAGCCCGCGTCCATGATCCGCAGGATCTCGGACCGGGTAGTCGGCTCGGTGCTCAGGATGTCGCGCGCCAGCGAGACAGCGACGCTGAGCAGCTCGTCGGCGGGCACAACCCGATTGACCAGGCCCCAGGCCAGGGCCTGCTCGGCGTCCAGGTAGTTGCCGGTGAGCGACAGCTCCTTGGCGCGATTGATCCCGATGAGTCGCGGCAGTCGCTGGGAGAGCCCCCAGCCCGGCACCACCCCGACCCGGGCATGGGTATCGGCGAACCGGGCGGTTGGCGAGGCGATGAGGAAGTCGCACATCAGTGCCAGCTCGAATCCACCCGTGATGGCAAAACCGTTGATCGCACCGATGATCGGTTTCTGGACGGCCGCCATGGCCCGGCCGAGGTCGATGCTGGCGCTGGTTTGCTCCGGGGCGACCTCGCCACCGAGTTCCTTCAGATCGAGCCCCACCGTGAATGCCCGGCCCGCCCCGGTGAGGATGATGACCCCGGTGTCGTCATCGGCGGCGAGCTCGCCCAGGGCGGTGGCCAGGGCGGCGCGCAGGCCGGAGGAGAGTGCGTTCAGGGCCTCCGGGCGGTTGAGAGTGAGGATGGCCACCCCATCCCGCCGTTCCGTGAGCACCAGTGATTCGGTCATACCTGTCCTTCCGTTCCCGCGCCTGATCGTCCTGCGTCGTCGCCGCGAAGGGTACCGGGATTGGCTGGCGCCTGCACGACCTTGCCGAATTGTCCCTGGGTCGCGCCTGTTAGTCAGACATACTGCCTACTTTGTCCTGGCGCCGGCCTGAGTTAAGATGATCCGTCTCCCCAGAAGACGGCTAGAATCCAACGCAACTAGCGGAGGGTCGCGCGTGTACGGCCGCATGAAATTCGCCGACTTCGTCGTCAGCTGGGCGCTTCAGGCATTGTCGCGCGGCCTGCAGAAGGTCGCCAGCCGATCGGGCCCGGCTGCCGGGGAACTGCGCTGCAGTGATCAGAAGGCCCTTTCGCTCGCCGCCGAGCGCGTCTTTTCGCTGTGGCAGATGGCACAGCTCTCGGTGTCGAAGCTCGAGTTCAAACGGGCCCGGGCGGACCTCGGCAGCATCGTCGAGCTGTGTGCCGGGGAGCGTACCCCGGAGCGTCTGGCCGCCGAGCGGCTGATCGAGCGCGCGGATCCGAAGGCCAGGCGGCTGCTCGAGGAGATCGCTGCAGGCCTCTGGGCGCCCGCACCGGACGCGCGCACCCAGGAGTCGACCCGGGAGCGGCTGAACGAGCTGTTTCAGGCGGAATCTCAGCGCTGGCGGAGCTACGCGCCGCTGCGGCTGGTTGACGAGTCCGAGCTCGTGGAGCACGGCATGCTGCGTGCTTTCGGCAAGGCCCGATCGCTGTCGGCGCGCCTGGATCAGATCGCTGCGGAGCCGAGTCGGCGGGCGAGCGCCAAACGGCTTCTGCGGGCCGGGCGCTGGGTGCAGCACTGCGTCAACCACCTTGAACTTCTACGTCCAGCGTTGTCCGAATCCGGTAGACGTCGACGCTGGCACCTGAACCGGCTGGCAGCCAAGCTCGACGAGCAGTGGGCTCTCGAGAAGCTGGCGCGAGTGCTCGTGCTGATGGATCTGAAGCCGAAGGCGTCGGTACGTCTCGAGCGGCTGATCCACGACGAGCGGCGGCGCCTGGACAAGCAGCGTCAGAAGCTGTCCATCGGGGCTTTCGCAGGCGGTGCCGGAGCGTATCGCAGCGAGGTTGTCCAGGCGGTGGCTCAGCTTGGCCTCGAGGCCATTACGCTGCTGCCGCTGGAGCACACGGTGGGTAAGGACAAGGAGACCGGTTGATGACCAGAATCAGACGGACGGGAGCCCTGCTGGCTCTTGTCCTGCTTGCGGCCAGCGCCTTTGCCGCCGACTACTCCGATCATTGGGGACCTGCGGTGGGCAGCAAGTTGCCCGTGCTCGAGGCGCCCGACCAGACAGGGACGGTTCGCACGCTCGACGACCTCGCGGGCGATCACGGCTTGCTGCTCTTTCTCAACCGTTCCGCGGACTGGTGACCCTTCTGTCAGCGCCAGTTGGTTCAACTGGCACGATGGCGCGAAAGGTTCGACGCGCTGGGCGTGAATGTTGCGGGCATGACCTATGACGATCGGAGTGTGCTGGCGGCGTTCCACGACCACTATCAGCTCGGCTATCCGCTGCTCCAGGATGTCGACGTCAAACATTTCAGCGCCTACGGCGTACGAGACGAAGCCTACCAGCCCGGCGACTCGGGCTACGGCATCCCCCATCCCGGCATTCTCTACGTCGCCCCGGACGGCACCGTTCTGCTCAAGTTTGCGGTGCCGGGATACCGGCAGCGGCCGCCGTTCGAGGAAGTCTTCGATGCCGTCGCCGCTCTGCAGGCGGCGAAAGGGCATTAGCGGGGCACTGCGCAGCCCCCGCCGGCGGTTGAATAACCCGGCGCGCCTCGATTAAATGCGCCCGCGTGGTACCAGGTGGCCGTGTGCCATCCAGTGGGTAGCGGCTGACGCGGAAACCGTGATCGACAAAGAGACGGCGAAGAGAACAATGACGACCTGGCCGGTTCGGACAACGACCAGTGCGCGCTCGCTGGTGTTGGCCGGTGCGCTTCTGCTCCTTTCCGGGTGCATGAGCATGGTGGCCTCGTTCACCTCCGGATTCGCCGAGGACCTCGGCAACTCGATTCTGGACAACCCCGACGTGGAAATGGTTCAGGAGGGTGCGCCGGCGTATCTGCTGCTCATGGACGCCCTGGTCGCCAGAAGCCCCGACAATCCGGATCTCCTCATGCAGTCGGCGCGTCTGAACGCTGCGTATGCCGCCGCGTTCGTGGCCGATCCGGCCCGCGCGCAGCTCATGACCACCAGCGCGCTCGACGCGATGGATCGGGCGGTGTGCCTCGACATGAAGGATGCCTGCGATCTTCGAACCCGCCCTTACGATGAGTTCGAAGCATGGCTTGCCGGACGCACGGTGAAGGACGTGCCCGAGCTCTACCAGCTCGGCAGCGTCTGGGCCGCCTGGATCCAGGCACACAGCGACGACTTTGCGGCGATCGCTGAGCTCGGCCGGGTGAAGGCGCTCATGACCCGGGTCGCCGAGCTGGACGAGACCTACGATCATGGTGGACCGGAGATGTATCTTGGCGTGTTCGAGACCCTACTGCCGCCAAGCCTCGGTGGACGCCCGGAGGTCGGTCGGTCACACTTCGAGAAGGCCATCGCCATCTCGAACGGCGAGTATCTGATGGCCAAGGTGCTGTACGCCGACCAGTACGCGCGACTCGTGTTCGACCGCGAGCTGCACGACCGCCTGCTCGAGGAAGTGCTGGCGGCGGATCCGAACGTGCCGGGGCTCACCCTCATCAACACCGTCGCTCAGCGCCGCGCCGCCGAACTGCTGGAATCTGCTGATGACTATTTCTGACCGGACCTGTTTCAACCGGACCTTTCCCGGGCACATTTTCGCGCGACTCTCTCGACTCTGCCGAGTCGCGCGACCGCCCCTGATCCCGGCGCTGATGCTTGCCGGCCTGCTGCTCAGCTGGCCCGCCGCCGCGGTGACCTTCAAAGTGGCGACGGTGTCGCCTGACGGTTCCGGCTGGATGACCAGGCTACGCGAGGCGGCCAAGGAGATCAGCGAACGGACGGATGGTCGGGTGACCTTCAAGTTCTATCCGGGCGGCGTGATGGGCGATGACAAGGCGGTGCTGCGCAAGATCCGCTCCGGTCAGCTGCACGGTGCCGTTCTCACTGCGGGCGGGCTGGTCCAGGTCTACTCGGATATTCAGCTCTACACGCTGCCCATGATCTTCAACAATCTGGAAGAGGTCGATTACGTTCGCGAGCGGATGGACCCGACACTCATGGCCGGCCTGCGCAGGAACGGCTTCGTCGGGTTCGGCATCGCTGAGGTCGGATTCGCCTATGCGATGTCGAAGGTGGACGTGGACACCTTCGATGACATTCGCGACGAGAGGGTGTGGATCCCCGATGGCGACCCGGGCGCGGAGCTGGCGATCCGGACCTTCGGCATCACTCCCATCCCGCTGTCCATTGCCGACGTGCTCGGTGGTCTGCAGACCGGCCTCATCAACACCGTCGCGGTGCCGCCGGTGGGCGCGATTGCGCTGCAGTGGCACACGCAGCTCAAGTACGTCTTCGACCTGCCGCTGTTGTACGTCTACGGTCTGCTGGTAGTGCGTGACAAGCAGTTCGATCGGCTGGACCCGGCGGATCAGAAGGTGGTTTCCGAAGTGATGGGCAAGGCGGTACGGGAAGTCAATGCCCAGGACCGCAAGGATCACGAGCGGGCGGTAGAGGTGCTGAAGAGCCAGGGTCTCGTTTTCCGGGTGCCCACGCCGGAAGAGGCAGCGCGCTGGAAGGCGCTGGCTGTCAAGGCGTCCGACGAGCTCATCGATCAGGGCGTGATCTCCGCCGATCTCTACCAGAAGCTGGAAGACGAGCTCGAAACTTACCGAGGCAGTCTTGATTGATCGCCTGGTCACCGGGCTGAGGCACCTCGAAAGCGGTCTGCTCGTCGTCCTGCTCGGGGCGATGATCGTGCTTGCCGCCTATCAGGTGATTGCGCGCAACTTCTTTGACACGGGCATCATGTGGGGCGATGCGCTCGTTCGCGTGCTGGTTCTCTGGGTGACGTTCATCGGCGCCACAATCGCGTCGCGGGACGACCGTCACATACGCATCGACCTTCTCACCCGGTTCACGGGCGATCGATCCTCGCGTTGGCTGGTTCGGGCCAGGAGTCTGTTCACCGCGTTCGTCGCCGGTGTGTTCGCCTGGTACAGCGCGAGGTTTGTGATGCTCGACTATCAGGACGGAATCATCGCCTTTGCCGGCGTTCCCGCGTGGCTGTGCGAGCTGGTCATGCCGGTCGGGGCGGCGTTGATCAGTCTTCGCTACGTGCTCCTGGCGGTGAGGCGAGCGTGACCTGGCTGCTGGTCGTCGGTCTCCTTCTGGCGGCCCTGGCCGGCGCGCCGCTGTTCGCGATTCTGCTGGGTGCTGCCATGATCGGGTTTCTGTCGGCGGACATCCCGCTGACCGTGGTGGCGATCGAGGTTTACCGGATCGTCGATACGCCGTTGCTGGTGACGCTGCCACTGTTCACGTTTGCCGGCTACGTGCTGGCGGAAGCCAGGACTTCCGAGCGGCTCGTCAACCTGGTACAGAGCGTGGTGGGTAGCCTGCCGAGCGGCCTGGCGCTCGTGGGATTCGTCGCTTGCGCGCTCTTTACGGCGCTCACCGGCGCCTCCGGGGTGACCATCGTCGCGCTGGGTGCGCTGCTGCTGCCGGCACTGACCAGTGCCGGCTACTCGGAGCGTTTTTCGCTCGGGCTGGTAACGACGTCCGGTAGCCTGGGGCTGCTGCTCGTACCGTCCGTGCCCCTCATCCTCTACGGCATCGTCGCGCAGCAGATGGACGTGGGCGAGCCGTTCACTATCTCGGAGCTTTTTCTCGCGGGCGTCCTGCCGCTCCTGCTGATGCTCGTGGCGCTGATTGCCTACACGTTGTGGCACCATCGCGGCGGATCGCTGCCGCGGGTCCCCTTCTCCGCGCGGAAGCTCCGCTCGGCGCTGTGGGCGGCGCGCTGGGAGCTGCCGCTGCCGCTCATCGTGCTCGGCGGCATCTACTCGGGATGGTTCGCGATTTCGGAGGCCGCCGCGCTCACCGCCGTGTACGTGACCCTGGTCGAGGTCATCCTGTACCGGGAAATCAGCGTTTCGAAGCTGCCGAAAATCATGATCGAGTCGATGGTCATGGTCGGAGGCATCCTGCTGATTCTCGGCGTGGCGCTCTCATTCACCAACTTTCTGGTGGATGCGGAGGTGCCGCAGGCACTGTTCGAGTTCATGCAGACTCATGTGGAGAGCGCGCTGGGCTTTCTTCTGCTGCTCAACGTCATGCTGCTGGTGCTCGGTGCCATGCTCGATATCTTCTCTGCGCTCGTCATCGTGGTGCCGCTGATTCTGCCGGTAGCGGCAGGATACGGTATCCACCCGGTGCACCTGGGCATCATCTTCCTCGCCAACATGCAGATCGGGTACTTCACGCCGCCGGTGGGTATGAATCTGTTCATCGCGAGCTACCGTTTCAGACGCCCGCTGCTGGAGATCTATGCGGCCTGCGTGCCGTTCATGATCGTGCTGCTGATCGCGCTGGTGTTGATCACCTACGTACCCTGGTTCAGCATGGCACTGATACGATGAAATCGGCTCGGGTGT
>JASFLG010000100.1:0-10517 GCA_050118205.1 Pseudomonadales bacterium | reverse complement strand
CAGCCGGCGTCTTGGCGGTGCTTCGAGCCGCAGACAGATCAACGATGTTGTCTGAAGTCATGGTGCCTCCCAGGCACGAGCAGGCGTCGTCACTGAATTCAGTTTAGCCAGAATCGTGCCACCGCTATGTTACCGGCTTGTCGTACATTGTTAACCCTTGAAAAACAATCAGTTAATAGGCTTTTTTCAGATTGATTCCCGGACCGTCATTGCCATCCGACGTCCTGCCGACTGCCTCGTCCGGTCACACGAGTGACGCGTTGGGCCATGCGGTGCGCATCGGCGTTCGGCTATACTCTCCGCCGTGAGCACCCGATCCACCTTCATCGACCAGATCCGACAGGGATGGGATCAGCGATCGAGTCTCCTGTGCGTCGGTCTCGATCCGGACCTCGAACGGCTGCCGCAAAAGTACCGCGAAGCATCGGGCTGGGTCGAGGACCAGGTGCTCGATTTCTGTCGTGACGTGGTCGACGCGACCGCCGATCTGGTCTGCGCTTTCAAACCTCAGATCGCCTATTTCGCCGCGCTCGGGCTGGAGTCCGTGCTTTCGGATCTGATCGCCTATGTGCACAAAGAGCATCCGGGGGTGCCGGTGATCCTCGACGCGAAGCGCGGCGACATCGGCGATACCGCCCGGCTCTATGCGCGGGAGGCGTTCGAGCGTTTCGACGCGGATGCGGTCACCGTCAACCCTTACCTCGGCAGCGAGAGCCTTGCGCCGTATCTCGAGTACGCGGACCGCGGGGTGATCGTCCTGTGCCGCACGAGCAACCCCGACAGCGCCTGGTTGCAGCGCTATCCGGAAGCCGGGACCCCGGTATACCTGCGCGTCGCCGAAGCCGCCGTGAGCTGGAACCAGTCCGGCAACGTCATGCTCGTCGCGGGCGCGACGTTCCCGGAGGAACTCGGCCAGATCCGCCGCGCGATCGGCGACATGCCGCTGCTGGTGCCTGGTATTGGTGCCCAGGGAGGCGATCTCGCCACGGTGCTGCGCGAAGGTGCCGATTCGCGGGGTCAGGGACTGGTGATCAACGCCTCCCGTTCGGTGCTCTACACGGACGATGAGGACCCGATGGCCGGCACGCGGCGCGCAGCCGAGTCACTGGTGGCGGAGATCCGTGCGCTTCAAGCCTCCCTCGAGCCGAGCCGAGCGGCGGTCTGAGCGCCGGCTGCAAGACCCGCCAACCCTTCCTCCGGGGTGCCCTGACCGCTATGGAATTGCGGTCAGAAAACCATCTTAGCTTATTGAAAAATAAACGATAAATCCTGCGACCATCGGCTTACATGTTGCCGATGGAGGTGTCGTCGGACGTCCCTACAATGGATCGTTCTCGAGCGCGATCGATGACCGGCCGCGAGGAACTCGCCGGAAGGCTTCACGATGAAGTACGGGGAACCGGCCGCACGCGGCGAGCAACGCAAGCCGGGGTAGAGGAGATCAGGGGTTGACCCCCGAGGCGGTTATCTATCGCTATCTGGAAGCCGCGCACCGGCAGCCCCTGTCGGTGCAGGCACTCGTGCGCATCCTCGGCTCCGACGCGGATCTGCTCGGCCGGTGGCTGAACCTCGCGGACGTCCCTGCTGACCCGGCCGCCCTGAGCGCGGCCATCGCCTCGCTTTCTCACGAAGAGGTCACGAGCCTGGCTCAGGCTCAGGCGTGGGCCGTTCTGCCGGTCGCGGGCAGTGCCCGGCTCGGGCTCGATCAATGGCAGGCGGTCCTGCGCTCGGCCTTCCTCGCCGAGATTCTTGCCGAGCAGCTGGGGCTCGACGACCCGGAGACCGTGCGCTGGCGCGTGCTGCTGGCCATCTCCGGAGTCAATCTGACACAGGACCCCGCGCTGACCGAGCTCGCCACCTTCCGTGGCGTCCGGCCCCAGCTCCTGGGGGATGCCGGTGCCCTGATCCGAATTTTCGGCGTGGTCGATGCCTTCGAGGTACTCGACGAGTACGAGGCGGCCCAGCTCGCACAGTCCCTGCTCGGCGTGGAAGCCGAGAACTTCCCCGAGCTGGTGGAGTGGGCGGGCAAACGCTGCTCGGACCTGGTCCGTGCCCTGGAGCTCGCCACCGATCCGGATGCGGACTGGTCGAATCGGCTGTGGGTGCAGCAGCAGGTGGCCATGCTGACCGCGCTTTTGCCGCTGGCCGGAGATCACGTCACCCTGCAGCAGGCCCACGAGTTCATTACACGGAGCCTGTTCCGGCAGGTACCGCTGTTGCTGTTCGAGGTGCGCGCCGGGCGCTACCAGTCCCTGGCGGCAGCCGACGTCGAGATCCATCGTGACTCCACCGCCAGCCTGATTGCCGAAGCCATCCGCACGGGCGAGGGTCGCGAGGTGATCGATCGCACGGACCTCTCCGTCGGCGACCGGCAGCTGCTCCTGCGACTCGGGGCATCGGAAGCCACGTGCATCCCGGTGCGCGGAAACGGCCATACCCAGGCTGCCCTGCTCATGCTCGATGACGAGGACGTCGACTACGACTTCGCGCTCGGTCTGTACGTCGAGAAGCTGGCGGAGCGTCTCGGCACCCTGGGCGCGACCAGCGGCGAGCTCGATCGCCTGAAGAAATATCGCCAGCGCGAGGAGAAGCGTCTGCGGGAGCTGGTGCACGAGGCGAACAACCCCCTGAGCGTCGTGCAGAACTACCTGCACATCCTGCAGATGCGGCTTCAGCACGACGCGTCCGCCGCCGAGCAGCTCGAGATGATCGCTACCGAGCTCGGTCGGGCGACCGAGATCATCCAGCATGCCCGGGACCTGCCGCCGGTCACCGAGGTCGAATCCGAAGCCCAGGTCACGGTGGCGGAGTTCGACGTGAATCTGCTCGCCCGGCGGGTTTACGAGCTGCACCTGGGCTACGCCGCGGACCACGAGGTGGAGATGCGCCTGCGGACGGGCGACGGGGCCCTGCCGATCGAGTCGGATCAGCAGCGTCTGACCCAGATCCTGAACAACCTGGTGCGAAATGCCATCGAGGCGGCGGGCGGCGAGACCGTGTCGATCGGCTCCGAATCGGGCGTGTTCCGGGAGGGCAGGGAGGGCGTGGAGGTGTTCGTCAGCGACACCGGCCCCGGTCTGCCACGGGCGGTGCTGGAACGCCTCGCCGATCCCAAGGACAGCACCAAAGGGGGTGACCACGCGGGCCTGGGGCTGCACATCGTGCACCGCCTCGTGCACGAGCTGGGCGGCAACATCGACGTCCGCACGGCAGCGGGTCAGGGGACCACGTTCAGCCTGTTCCTGCCGCTTCGGCCCTGACCTCACCGGTCGCGGATCAGGCCCCGGGCGATCACGGTCTGCTGAATCTGGCTGGTGCCCTCGTAGATCCGGAACAGCCGTACGTCCCGGTAGAAGCGGGCAACCGGATACTCCTCCATGTAACCCGCGCCGCCGTGGATCTGCACCGCCCGGTCCGCCACCCGGCCGACCATCTCGGTGGCGAAGAGCTTGCAGCACGAGGCGAGCGTCGTGACCGGCTCGCCCGCATCCCGTCGCCGTGCCGCGTCCAGCACCATGCACTCCGCCGCGTAGCTCTCGGCCTTGCTGTCCGCCAGCATGGCCTGAATGAGCTGGAACTCGGCGATAGGCTGGCCGAACTGGGTTCGCTGGGTGGCGAAGTCCAGGCTCTCCTCGATCAGCCGGCTGGCACAGCCGCAGGCCAGGGCGCTGATGTGCAGCCGACCCCGGTCCAGCGTCTTCATGGCCGTGGCGAACCCGCGGTTGAGGTTGTCGGGTCCACCGATGATGGCGCTCTTCGGTACACGGCAGTCCTCGAAGATGACGTCGCAGACGTGCGCGCCCTGCTGTCCCATCTTCCGGTTGATCGGCCCCAGCGTGATGCCGGGGGTGTCCGCGTCCACCAGGAAGGCGGAGACACCGCGTGCGCCGGGCTCATCCGGGTTCGTCCGGGCGAAGACGGTGAAGAGCTGCGCCTCCGGCGCGTTGGTGATGTAACGCTTGGTGCCGTTCAGGACGAAGTCGTCCCCGTCGGCGCGGGCGCTCGTCTTCACCGCCCCCGAGTCCGATCCCACGTCCGGCTCGGTGAGCGCGAACGAGCCGATGATCTCGCCCGTGGCCATCCGGGGCAGGTAGTGCGCCTTCTGCGCTTCCGTCCCGTCCATGACCAGACCCTGGGAGCCGATGCCGTTGTTGGTGCCGAACACCGACCGGAACGCCGGCGAGGTGCGTCCGAGCACCTGGACCACACGGCACTCTTCCTCGGTGGAGAGACCGAGGCCGCCATAGGACTCCGGAATGGTCATGCCAAAGAGCCCGATCTCCTTCATCTCGGCGATGACCTGGGCGGGGATGCGGTCCTCCTCGGAGACCTGTGCTTCGAGCGGGATCAGGCGCTCTGTGACAAAACGTTCCAGCGTCCCCAGAAACTGATTGAGGGTTTCGGCATCCAGGGCCATGGGCTTCTCCGGGTCTCGACGTCGGCCGCGCAGTATACCGTGGCGGCGCATTCCGCCGCGTTGCGCCGCCCCACCGGCTCCATTAGCCTTTGCGCCTTCTTCCGTCAGCCGAGATGCGCCATGAGCAACGACCGCCAGGGATTCGTTTGGGAAGACCCGTTCCTGCTGGAAGACCAGCTCACCGAAGAGGAGCGGATGATCCGCGACACGACCCGGGAGTACGCCCGGGACAAGCTCATGCCGCGGGTGCTCACCGCCAACCGCGAGGAGCGATTCGACCGCGAGATCATGAACGAGATGGGCGAGCTCGGGCTTCTGGGCGCGACGCTACCGGCCAAGTACGGGTGCTCCGGGGTGAACTACGTTTCCTACGGTCTGATGGCGCGGGAGGTGGAACGGGTGGACTCGGGATATCGCTCCGCGATGAGCGTCCAGTCATCTCTCGTCATGCACCCGATACACGCCTACGGCACCGAGGCACAGCGGGAGAGGTATCTGCCGAGGCTGGCCACCGGTGAGTGGGTGGGGTGCTTCGGGCTCACCGAGCCGGATCACGGCTCCGATCCGGGCAGCATGATCACCAACGCCAGACCCACCGACGGCGGGTACGTGCTGAACGGCGCCAAGATGTGGATCACCAACTCGCCGATTGCCGATCTGGCCGTGGTCTGGGCGAAGCTCGACGGGGTCATTCGCGGTTTTGTCGTCGAACGGGGATTCGAGGGATTTTCCACGCCGAAGATCGAGGGCAAGATGAGCCTTCGCGCGTCCATCACGGGCGAGATCGTTCTGGAGGACGTGTTCGTTCCCGAGGAGAACCTGCTGCCGAACGTGAAGGGACTCTCCGGCCCGTTCGGCTGCCTGAACCGTGCCCGCTACGGCATTGCCTGGGGTGCGATGGGTGCCGCCGAGTTCTGCTGGCACGCAGCGCGCACTTACACCCTGGAACGCCAGCAGTTCGGCCGGCCCCTGGCCGCGAACCAGCTCATCCAGAAGAAGCTGGCCGACATGCAGACCGAGATTACCCTGGGGCTGCAGGGCTGCCTGCGCATGGGGCGGTTGCTCGACGAGGATCGCCTCGCCATCGAGAACATCTCCCTGATGAAGCGCAACAACTGCGGCAAGGCCCTGGACATCGCCCGCATGGCGCGCGACATGCACGGCGGCAACGGCATCTCCGACGAGTTCCACGTGATCCGCCATGTGATGAACCTGGAAACGGTGAATACCTACGAGGGGACACACGACATCCACGCGCTGATCCTCGGCCGTGCGCAGACGGGTCTGCAGGCCTTCACGGGCGCATGAAGGACAGCGCGTCCCGGCGCGCGTGATATCAGCCCGTTATCGCAAAATGGATATTTCGTGAAACTCTAGCAGTCATCACCCCTGCTGCATTGTTCTGTCGTCCCGCCGGGACTACGGTGTCCGACACAAGGCAGTACACACCACGGAACGAACGTACGCTGCCCCGATGAGCGAGGGCGTGGAGAAGGGGGAAAGGATGATCAGAGTGCTGATTGCGGACGACCACAAGCTGTTTCGCATCGGGCTGCAGAAAATGCTTCGGGAATCGAGTGAGATCAGGGTGGTCGGGGAGGCAACGACGGGCGAAGAGGCGGTTTCTCTCGCGCGCGAGAGGGGCCCGAACGTGGTGCTCATGGACCTCGCCATGCCCGGTATCGGCGGCCTGGAGGCGACCCGACGTATCCTGCGTCTGCAGAATGATATCAGGGTGATAGCGGTGACTGCCTTCGAGGACAGTCCGTATCCCGTGCAGGCGCTGAAGGCCGGGGCGTTGGGCTACCTCACCAAGAAGGTCAACGCAGACGAGCTGCTGAAGGCCGTGAAACGCGTCTTCCTGGGCAAGCGCTATCTGAGCGCCGAGGTGGCCCAGCAGCTCGCGGTCACCAGCGTCGGGGACGACGGGGACGATCCGTTCAGCCAGCTTTCCGGGCGCGAGATGCAGATCATGCTGATGGTGGTGAACTGCCACAAGGTGCGGGAGATCTCATCGAATCTGCACCTGTCGCCGAAGACGGTGAACAGCTACCGCTACCGGATTTTCGAGAAGCTCAACGTCTCCAGTGACGTCGAGCTCGCCCTCCTGGCCGTACGACACGGAATGCTGCATGGCGGAAGTCAGCACGAGCCGGCTGCTCGTCTGTGAGGCGTGCCCGCGCCTGGTAGCGCTGCGGGCGGAGGTGCGCGCACGCCACCCGGATTACCATGCGGCGCCGGTCCCCGCCTGGGGACGTCGCGACGCACGGCTGCTGATCGTGGGCCTCGCCCCCGGAATGCACGGCGCCAATCGGACCGGGCGCCCGTTCACCGGTGATGCCAGCGGCGTCTTTCTGTTTGCCGGACTGCACCGCGCCGGGTTCGCCACCGCAGCACGGGCAGAGCAGGCTCGACTGATCGGTACGCGCATCACCAACGCCGTGAAATGCCTGCCGCCCGGCAACCGCCCGATTGCCAGCGAAATTGCGCATTGCGGCGTTTATCTCGCCGCGGAGATCGCTACGCTGCGCGGACATCGACCTCGCCGGCCGCGGGCGATCCTCTGCCTGGGTCGGCTGGCCCATGAGGCCGTGGCGCGCGTTCTCCCCGAGCGGGTACCGGACTTCGAGCACGGCGCGCTGACCGCGGTGGCGGCGAACGTTTTCCTGGCCGATACGTATCACCCCAGCCGCCAGAACACGCAGACCGGGCGTCTCACCACGCCCATGCTCGATGCGGTGCTGCGCCGGGTCCGCCGTTGCCTCGACGGAGGCTGAGCCGGCTGGCACACTCACGGACCGCGCGAGGCGCCCGTGCCCAGCCATGCCCGAGTTCGATCACGAGACCTACCTGAAGACGCTGCCCCGGAAGCCCGGCGTGTACCGCATGCTGGATGCGGCCGAGCGCGTGCTCTATGTGGGCAAGGCGCGAAACCTGCGCAGCCGGGTGAGCAGCTATTTCCGGGCCTCGGGCCTCACGTCCAAGACCATGGCCCTGGTGAGCCGCATCGCCGATATCCGGATCACGGTCACCAACAGCGAGACGGAAGCGCTGCTGCTCGAGCAGAGCCTGATCAAGGAGGAGCGGCCGCCTTACAACGTCGTGCTCAGGGACGACAAGTCGTATCCCTTCATCTACCTGACGGATCACGCGGACTTCCCACGCCTGACCTTCCATCGCGGCGCGAAGCGTCGCACGGGACGCTACTTCGGCCCGTTCCCGTCCGCGAGCGCGGTGCGGGACAGCCTCAACATCCTGCAGAAGCTGTTTCGCCTGCGACACTGCGAGGACACGTTCTTCAAGAATCGGTCCCGACCCTGCCTGCAGTATCAGATCGAACGCTGCAGCGGCCCCTGCGTCGATCTGATCGATCCGGTGGACTACCAGGAGGACGTGGAGCTCGCGGTGATGTTTCTCGAAGGAAAGAGCAACGCCGTGCTCGAGCACTTCAAGCAGCGCATGGATGAGGCATCCGCAGCCCTCGACTTCGAAAGGGCCGCGAAGTACCGGGATCAGATCGCGCACCTGCGCCGGATTCAGGAACAGCAGTACGTGCACGCCGCGGAAGGGGACGTGGACGTTTTCGCGCTGGCGGAGCAGACGGGCGCGGTGTGTGTGCAGGGACTGTTCGTGCGCAGCGGCCGGCTGCTCGGTAACCGAACCTGGTTTCCGAAGAACGAGCTCGGTCTGCCGGAAGGCGAGCTGCTTTCGGCATTCCTCGCCCAGTACTACCTCGCCGGGCAGGAGCGCGACCTGCCGCGATCGGTGATTACAGCCGTGCCGCTGCCGGATGCGGACGTGCTCGGGGCCGCGCTCACCGAGCAGGCCGGACGCAAGGTGGACGTCGCCCACCAGGTTCGCACCCAGCGGGCCCGCTGGCTGAACCTGGCGATCGAGAACGCCCAGCACAGCCTGAACGCGTACGTCGCGGACAAACGCAACGTCTACGCCCGCTTCGTGGCGCTGCAGGAGGTGCTCGGCCTGGACGACGTGCCGGCACGGCTCGAATGCTTCGACATCAGCCACACCATGGGCGAAGCGACGGTCGCCAGCTGCGTGGTTTTCGATACCAACGGCCCGCTCAAGTCCGACTACCGGCGGTTCAACATCGAAGGCGTCCAGGCCGGTGACGATTACGGTGCCATGGAGCAGGCGCTCCGGCGTCGCTACACCCGGCTGAAGCAGGGGGAAGGGCAGCTGCCCGATCTGCTGGTGATCGATGGTGGCAAGGGCCAGCTCGGGCGCGCCCGCCAGGTGCTCGACGAGCTGCAGGTGGACGACGTGGCCCTGCTCGGCATCGCCAAGGGCCCGGCCCGTCGCCCGGATCTGGAACGATACTTCACGGCGGACAGCGAGGTCGTCCTGCCCCCTCAGGGTGATGCCATGCATCTGTTGCAGCACATCCGCGACGAGGCCCACCGCTTCGCCATTACCGGTCACCGGCAGCGACGGCAGAAGCAGCGCCGCCACTCCGAGCTCGACGACATCGGCGGGGTCGGTCCGAAGCGGCGCCGCGAGCTGCTCACGCACTTCGGTGGCATGGCAGCCATCCGCGGAGCGAGCCGAGAGGAGCTGGCCAAGGTCCGCGGGATCAGCCAGAAGCTGGCCGAGGAGATCTACGCGGCACTTCACGATTGACGGTGGCGCGGCCCCGGCGTGCTGACACCTCGGATCGTCATGCCGTTACAATGAGCGCGCCATGAACCTCCCCAACATCCTCACCCTGACGCGGATACTGCTCATCCCGATCTTCGTGATCGTCTATATCCTGCCGGGGAGGGAGACCTACCTTCTGGCCGCCGTCCTGTTCGGGCTGGCCGCGCTCACGGACTGGCTGGATGGCTACCTGGCCAGGCGTCTCAATCAGACGACCCCGTTCGGCGCGTTTCTCGACCCGGTGGCCGACAAGCTGATCGTCGTTGCCGCGCTCACCGTCCTGATCGGCCATCACGCCACGATCTGGCTGACCCTGCCGGCGCTGGTGATCATCGGACGCGAGATCGTGATCAGCGCGCTCAGGGAGTGGATGGCGGAGATGAATCGCCGGGGGATCGTCGCTGTCTCCTGGTTCTCCCGGGTGAAAACCACGATCCAGATGATCGCCATCGTGGTGCTGCTCGCCAACCCGCCACTGCTGGATCGCCCCTGGGTGATGACCGGGTATTCACTGCTCTACATCGCCGCGGTGATGACGCTGATCTCCATGGTGATGTACCTGCAAGCCGCCTGGCCGACCCTGCGCATCGGATTCACCCAGCAGGGATCGGCGGACTGAACGCCAATCTTTGCGGTGGGTCGCAGACCTGACGCCGTGATAGCCTATCTTTGAGTCTTAGACCTGACCTGGCCGGGTGGCATCCATGGCGTTCAAACGGGCGCTCGTCGTCGACGATTCGAAGCTCGCGCGCGTTGCGCTGAAGCGGCTGCTCGAAGAGCACGACCTGGACGTGATCTTCGCGGAAACGGGCGAGGCAGCGCTGGAGCTGCTCGACCGGGAGCCGGTGGACGTCGTCTTCATGGACCACCACATGCCGGGCATGGACGGTCTGCAGACCGTGGCCGCGATCAAGCGAAACCCCAGGACCGCCACCATCCCGGTGATGATGTACACGACCCGCGAGGGGGAGGTTTACGTCAGCCAGGCGCGTGCCCTCGGCGCGGTCGGCGTGCTGCCGAAGCAGGTGCAGCCCGGCGTGCTGTTCGACATGCTGGTCGACCTCGGCCTCGTGCGCGACCGGCGCGCGGCGCCGGGGGAAGAGCCGCCTGCCGAGGTGCGCGCCGCGGCCTACGACGTGGACCGGCGGGGGAACGACGAAACCGCCGGCATCGCCGTGCAGTCGCTCCTCCGGCGGATCCTGGAGGATCAGCACGTGGCCCTTCGCGCGGATATCCTGCGCGGCAACCGCACCTTCGCGCGGCAGGTCGCCAGCGAGATCCTGGAGGAGACCCGCCGCGCAGAGGAGGATCTGGGCGCGCCGGAGCCCCGGACCTACTCTCAGGCCACCGTCACGGTGCTGGTGCTCGTGCTGCTGGTCCCGGCGCTGGTGCTGGCGGGCCTGTACCTGAACACCGCCCGGGAGCGGGATGCTGCCCGTACGGC
>JASFLG010000099.1:0-10539 GCA_050118205.1 Pseudomonadales bacterium | reverse complement strand
TCAGCAGGATGGTGAAGCAGCATCAGGCCACGTCGCACAAGAAGCGCGACTGATCCCGCCTGGCGTGGGCGTGGGTGCGTGCTCGAGCCGTCGCGAACCATCGAGAGAAGAGAAGTGACCAATCTGACCGCGCCGGGTATCGTCCGGCAGCCTGTTTCCGTGACCCGCAAGATGTCCGCCTCACTGCCGCGGCTGCGCGCCATCGCCCGCGAGAAAGGCCTGAAGATTCATCACCTGGGCGCCGGCTACCCGCATCCGGAGGTAACCGATCCGCGCGGGTTCATCGCGCACGAAGCCGCCTACCTGGAGCACCTGACCGCAGAGGAAGGTCTGAACGATCGGAACCACCTGCCCGAGCATCTCCGGGAAGCGTACTCCTATGGCGACACGCTGGGTCCGGCCAGCACGCGCACGCTGTTCGCCCGTGTGTACGGTAACGACTGGGGCGTGGCGATGCGTCCGGAGTGCCTGGTCCCCACCGTTGGAGCCACGGGCGGTATCAGCCTGGTCTGCTCCCTGTTCGAGCACGCCGGCACGCCGGTCGCCTACCTGACCGACGCGCCCACCTATGCGGGCTTCATGGCCCGCGCCATGCTCTGCAGGCACGCCTCGATCTACAGTGTGGAGATGGACGAGGAGGGTCCCCGGCCGGAGGTTTTCGAAAGCCAGATTCGCGCCGCCCGCGAGGCGGGCAACCTGGTGCCGTTCTACTACACGGTGCCGGACGGCCACAATCCAGCGGGCTTTTCTTTCTCCGCGCGCCGTCGCGAGCAGATCCTCGAGATCGCCCGCCGCGAACGGATTCTCATCGTCGAGGATGCACCGTATCTCTACATCAACTTCGCGTCCGCCGGCGAACGGCAGAAACCGTTCTTCGCGCTCGACCCGGCACAAACCGTGCACCTCTTTACGGGCTCCAAGATCGGGTTTCCAGGCCCGCGCGTGGCCTACGTGTACTCGGAGGCGGAGCTGAGCATCGCGGAGGGCGGAACCGCGAGCCTGGCGGAGCTTGCACTGGTGCAGGCCAGCGCCGACATCCTGTTTCCCAACCCCGCCGCGTATCGTGGCTTCGAGGCCCTCCTGCACGAAGCGGACTTCTCTGAGCGGACCTCCTTGTGGCCGGTGGCGGAATCGAAGCTCGCGGTCTACCGGGAGAACCGGCAGATACTGCTGGATGGATTCGAAGCCGGGCTCGGCGCCCATCGCGACCGGTTCCACTGGACCGTGCCGGCGGCCGGGTTCTTCTCGGTGTTCACGTTTCTGGATGGCAAGGTGCGCACCGACGACGCGTTCATAGAGCGGATGGTGGCGGACCACGGTCTGGTGGTGATCCCGATGTATGACTTCTACCCGCCGGATGCGCGCCGGCGGAATCCGGACGCCGGCTACGACCAGCTGCGGATCTCCTTCTGCTTCAGCGAGAGCTCGGGGGACGAACGGCGTCGCGACCTCACCGAAGCGGTAGCCGTCTTCTGCAAGGCCGTGAAGACGCTGGCCGGCGTCGGCGGGAAGTAGGCCGCCCGCTCAGCGCCCGCCGGGTGCGGGCGTCGGCCCTCGGCGGATCACCGGCGCGGCACCGGCCACCGGCGGTGCCACCAGCCCCGACTGGACTTCCCGGACCTTCTCTTCGGTCAGCTGATAGCTCCACAGGAGAGGAATGGCGACGAACTTGAACAGCGCGGGTATGACCGAATAGCAGCACGCCAGCATGAGCAGCGCAAACGCGGTATTTGTCGTGTCGAGCGGGTCAGCGAGCGAGTCGAAGCCGAACAGCACCACGAGGTTGGTGCCGAAAAAGAGTCCCAGCGCGTAGGCGAGCTTGCGCACCATCAGCCAGATGGAGAAGTAGGCGCCGCCCTGGCGCTTGCCCGTCTGTGCCTCGTCCACATCCACCACATCCGCGGCCATCGCGTACGGCAGCGCGGAGAGTGCGCCGATGGAGCTGCCCTTCAGGCACATGATGATGATGAAGAACAGGAACTTGCCGGTGGGGATCCCTTCGAAGTAGGCGATGGAGCTCGCATACGCATCGTCGGGCAGGAAGGTGAGCAGGTGCTGGATCTGGAAGTCATCGAACCAGACCATGGGCGCGATGGCGATCAGCGGAATGAAACAGGACCAGAGCGCGTACCAGCCGATCGCCACCATGGTGGCCCGGTGTTTGCCGATTCTGCGCGACAGCTTGAACCATAGGGGAATGGCGATGATCTGCGACAGAAAATACGGGGCGAGGTAGAGCCCGTAGAGATCACCGGCCAGCAGCACGTGCTTGACGAAGAAGAACGACAGCGTGTTCGTCATGGCTGCGCCGATACTGGAGAACAGGAAGATGATGACCAGTCGCCGGTAGGACTCGTTGCGCCAGACGTAGCGAAAGCTCTCCCTGAGCGGCAGCCGCTCCGTTCGTCTCTCCACCACCGCGTGCTCGGGCGTCGAGATCACGCAGTTGGCGACAAGGATCGGCATGACGAAGGCGATTGCGAGCGACAGGAAGTAGACCGCGTCGACCGGTTTGTCGTAGCCGAAGAAGAATATGATGGTAGGGGTGAACGCGCCGATCAGCGAGCCGGTAACCGTGAACCCCTCTCTCCAGCTGGTGACCAGCGTTCGCTCGTTGTAGCTGGTGGTGAGCTCGCCCCCCCAGGCGCTGTAGGGCACGTCTTTGATGGTGGCACCCACGTAGGTGATGATCAGCGTCGCGAGCATCCAGGGATAACCGCTGCTGAACGTCACGCCGAGCACGGTCACGTCGGTGAACTCGATAGGCGGAATGAAAAGCAGGCAGATACCGGCGATGTAGATAGGCGTGCCGATGACGACGAACGGCTTGCGACGGCCCCAGGGCGTGCGGATGCGATCGGAGAGGAAGCCGATCAGCGGGTCGGTGATGCCGTCGAAGATCCGCGAGAGGACCATGACGACACCGACGAAGGCGAGCCCCAGGCCGAAGCCCTCGGAGTCCGCGTACACGGCCGGCAGGTAGACCGCCATCGGCAGCGCCACCATGGACAGTGGCATGGCTGGTGCGCCGTAGGACGCGAGCTGCCAGGCGCTCAATGTGCGCTCAGGGGTATCCGCGCGCCGATTGCCGGCGTTGTCGGTCATCTCGAGAGCCCTCCCGTGCCCGTAGCGGAAGATAGGCACAACCGGGCGCCGCGCACAACCCGACCGCGTACGCTAAAATCACGTGTTCGATCGAATTCCGGAGGGTAAAGCAGGTGAGCGACCTGACCGCGTTCAGAGAAGAGGTACGAAGCTGGCTCGACGAGAACTGTCCCCCGAGCATGCGCACGCCCATGCCGGCGGACGAGACGCCTGGCGGTGGGCGCCGCGCGGACTACAAGAACCCCGACACCAAGGTCTGGCTCGACCGCATGGCCGAGCGGGGGTTCACCGTGCCCATGTGGCCGAAGGAGTATGGCGGCGCGGCGCTCAGCAAGGAACAGAACCAGGTGCTCGGCGAGGAGCTCCGCCGTATCAATGCGCGTCCCGCCCATGTGGGAATGGGCATCAGCATGATCGGGCCGGCACTGCTGGAGTTCGGCACCGAGGCACAGAAGCAGGAGCATCTGCCGAAGATCGCCCGCGGCGAGATCTGGTGGTGCCAGGGCTACTCCGAGCCGAACGCCGGCTCGGATCTGGCGAGCCTCAGGACCTCGGCGGTGGAGGATGGGGACGAGTACGTCATCAACGGCCAGAAGATCTGGACGTCCGGTGCCGACAAGGCGGACTGGATCTTCTGTCTGGTCCGTACGGATCCGGACGCGCCGAAGCACGACGGGATCACGTTCATCCTGTTCGACATGGATCAGCCCGGCGTCACCGTGAAACCGATCCGGCTGATCAGCGGTCTGTCGCCGTTCTGCGAGACCTTTTTCGACAACGCGCGTGCCTCGAAGAGCCAGGTGGTGGGCGAGGTCAATCGGGGCTGGACCGTGGCCAAGCGCCTGCTGCAGTACGAGCGGACGTCGATCGGCGGCATTGGCGGTGGCACCCAGAAAAGTGCAACCCTCGAGGAACTGGCCGCGGACTACGTTGGGGTCGCCGACGGGCGGATCGCCGACCCGGAGATCCGCGCTGCCCTGACACGGCACCGCATGAACGATCGGGCCTATGCCATCACCATGCGGCGGTCCGTGGAAGAGTCCGCGAGCGGGCAGGCGCCGGGTGCCGTGTCCTCCATGTTCAAGTACTACGGCACCGAGCAGAACAAGCGGCGCTACGAGCTCATGCTGACCATGATGGGTGTGCACAGCCTCGGCACCGTGGTCGCCGAGCAGAATCCGTTCTCGGCCCACGAGCTCGACACGACGCGCGCCTGGCTGCGGTCCAAGGCGAACTCCATCGAGGGCGGCACCTCCGAAGTGCAGCTGAACATCATCGCCAAGCGGGTTCTCGGGCTGCCGGATTGAGGCGCCCTCCCACGGTGCCTGCGGTTTTCGGAATTTACCCTTATTCGACAATAGGTTAGCGCCCGGGCCGTGGAGCGATCGGACTTGTGGCCGATGGCCGGTGGCAGTAGAATTCCGCGTCCTGCCGGTGCTGGCTGGCGGGAACAGCTTCCGGCGGTGCCGGCAGCACGAAACATGCGGCCGAGCGAGCCTTCGAGAGATGGGGTCGTTTCGGCCTTTTGCGCGTTTCCGATCAGGCCCGGCATCGTTTCGGTGCGGTCCGGACGTCACCGACGGCGGGTGTGGATCTGGAACGCGTCAACTGCAATTGACTGCAACTGAATGGGTGTACTAGAGGAGAATGCCTATTAAGAAAGGTGCCGCGAGACGCGCGGACCGATCTCTGATCAACGACGAGATCATGGCTTCGAGCGTTCGATTGATTGGCGCTGACGGCGAGCAGGTCGGCGTCGTGTCCAGGGATGATGCGCTGCGCACCGCGAGTCGCGCGGGGCTTGATCTGGTGCTGATCGCCCCGGATGCGGATCCGCCGGTGGTCAAGGTCATGGATTACGGCAAGCACCTCTTCGAGCAGAAGAAGACCAAGGCCGCTCAGCGCAAGAAGCAGAAGCAGATCCAGGTCAAGGAAGTCAAGTTCCGGCCGGGCACCGAGGAGGGCGACTACCAGGTCAAGCTCCGCAATCTGCGACGGTTTCTCGAGGATGGAGACAAGGCCAAGGTCTCGCTCCGCTTCCGGGGCCGCGAGATGGTGCACCCCGAGATCGGCATGAAGCTGATGAGCCGAATCGAGGAGGATCTGGAAGAGGTTGGCCAGGTGGAGTCGCAGCCCAAGTTCGAGGGCCGGCAGGTGGTGATGGTGCTCACCCCGTCGAAGAAGAAGGCCAAGAAGGCCCCGTCGACCGAGGCGAAGTCCGTCGCGGAGTAGTCGCGGAGTAGTGGGCCGGGCCCGCACCCGAAGCAAGAGAACAACGAGAAGCCGGTAGCACCGGCCAGACAACCATTAATGTCAATGGACCCAGGCGTCGCCGCAATCTGTCGGTTGAAACTGGGTAACGAAACCGGAGTTCGAAATGCCGAAACTCAAGAGTCACCGTGGCGCGGCGAAAAGATTCCGCCGCACCGCCAGTGGTTACAAGCATCGCCAGTCGAATCGTAACCACATCCTCACCAAGAAAGCGTCGAAGCGGAAGCGTCAGCTTCGCGGGCTCGAGCAGGTATCCCCCTCGGACACGCGGATGATCGACCGCATGCTGCCGAAGAAGGCGCGATAGGGAGGCCACATGTCGAGAGTCAAACGCAGTGTGGTATCCAGGGCGCGCCGGAAAAAGGTGCTGAAGCAGGCGAAGGGCTACTACGGTGCCCGCAGCCGCCAGTTCAAGGTCGCGAAGCAGGCAGTCATCAAGGCCGGCCAGTACGCTTATCGCGACCGCCGTCAGCGCAAGCGTCAGTTCCGTCAGCTGTGGGTCGTGCGGATCAACGCCGCCGCCCGTGAGCACGGGCTTTCCTACAGCCGATTTATCGCCGGCCTCAAGAAGGCGGCGATCGAGGTGGATCGTAAGGTGCTGGCCGATCTGGCCGTGCACGAAAAGGAAGCGTTTGCGGCGCTGGCCGAGCAGGCCAAAGCGGCGCTGGAATCCGACGTGGCGCAGGCTGCCTGAGGAACGCTTTCTTCGTGTGTCGCGCGCGGGGCGGCCACGATCCTCAAGCTGATAGACCGTCTTCTGGGGGTCGTAGAGGAGCCCTTCCGGAACGTGGTGTCGTGAGCGGGAAAAAGGAAGGGCACGGGTTCTTCCTTTTTTTCTGGAGCGCGAGATGGACATAGATCAGATTCTGACCGAGGCGGAGCAGGCGGTGGCGAGTGCCGCCGACGAGCGGGCGCTGGACGAGATCCGGGTTCGCTACCTCGGCAAGAAGGGGGCGTTGACGGCCCTGTTGAAGGGGCTGGGCGCGCTGGATCCGGAAGCTCGCCCTGCGGCTGGCGCCGCCATCAATGCCGCGAAGGAGCGTCTGCAGGCCTCGATCTCCGGGCGCAAAGCGACGCTCGGCGAGGAGCAGCTGGCGGAGTCGCTCAGTGCGGAGAGTGTGGATGTTACGTTGCCCGGAAGGCGGGAGGGCAGCGGCGGGCTGCATCCGGTCACCCAGGCCATGCAGCGGATCGAGGAGATCTTCGTTGGAGCGGGCTACGGGGTGGTGGCCGGCGACGAGATCGAGAACGACTACTACAACTTCGAGGCGCTCAACATCCCGCCGCACCACCCGGCGCGGGCCATGCACGATACCTTCTACTTCGGGGACGGCAGCCTGCTCCGGACGCATACGTCGCCGAGCCAGGTGCACACAATGGAGGCGCAGCAACCGCCGATCCGGATCATCTGCCCCGGCCGGGTGTATCGCCGCGACTCGGATCTGACACACAGCCCCATGTTCCACCAGGTGGAAGGTCTGGTGGTGGACCGGGGCGTGAGCTTCGCGGATCTCAAAGGCACGGTCGAGGAGTTCCTCGCCCGGTTCTTCGAGGCGGAGCTTGCGGTTCGTTTCCGCCCGAGCTACTTCCCGTTCACCGAGCCCTCTGCAGAGGTCGACGTGCAGTGCGTGATGTGTCGAGGGGCTGGCTGCAGGACCTGCAGTCACAGCGGCTGGATCGAGGTCATGGGCTGCGGCCTGGTGCACCCCAACGTGCTGGAGATGTCGGGGATCGACAGTCAGGAGTTCTCCGGCTTCGCCTTCGGCTTCGGCGGGGACCGTCTGGCCATGCTGCTGTTCGAGGTGGACGACCTCCGGATGTTCTATGAGAACGATGTCCGGTTTCTCCGGCAGTTCAACTAGATACGGAGAGCGACCAGATGAAATACAGCGAACGCTGGCTCCGTGAGTGGGTGGACCCGGGTACCGCCCCGGACGTCCTGCTGGAGCAGCTCACCATGGCGGGCCTCGAGGTGGATGGTGTGGAGCCCGTTGCGGGCGAGTTCACCGGTGTGGTGGTTGCACGGGTAGCCGATGCATCGCCACACCCGAACGCGGACAAGCTGTCGGTCTGCCAGGTGGAGGATGGTGCTGGCACTCGTCAGGTGATCTGTGGTGCGCCGAACGTGCGTGCCGGGCTGGTGACGGCCTTCGCGCGGGTCGGGGCCGTGCTGCCCGAGGATTTCCGGATCAGGAAGGCCAAACTCCGGGGCGTGGAGTCGCACGGCATGCTCTGCAGCGCAGCGGAGCTCGGGCTGGGGGATGATCACGACGGCATCATCGAGCTGCCGGAGGATCTGGCGGTGGGCACGGATCTGCGCGAGGCGCTGGCTCTGGACGACCGCACGGTGAACCTCGATCTCACGCCGAACCGCGGCGACTGCCTGAGCGTGCGGGGACTCGCCCGGGAAGTCGGGGTGCTGAACAACGTCGCGGTCGAAGAGATGGAGGTGCCACCGGTGGCGCCCGTCCACTCTTCCACCCTCGAGGTCCGTCTCGAGGACCCCGCCGGGTGTCCGCGCTATCTGGGACGCATCATCCGCGGTGTGGACGTTACCCGTGGCAGCCCGCTCTGGCTGAAGGAACGGCTGCGTCGATGCGGGCTGCGCAGCATTGACCCTGTGGTGGACGTCACCAACCTGGTGATGCTGGAGCTCGGCCAGCCCATGCACGCTTTCGATCTCGCGGCCCTGACCGCGCCCATCGTCGTGCGCAAGGCGGTGGCCGGCGAGCGGCTGACGCTGCTGGACGCCTCGGAGGTGAGCCTCGATGAGCGCACGCTGCTCATCACGGATGCGGCCGGGCCGGTCGCCATGGCGGGAGTGATGGGGGGTGAACGCTCCGGCGTGGGGCCGGATACCCGGGACGTGTTCCTCGAGTGTGCGTTCTTTCATCCGCTGGCAGTGGCGGGCACGGCGCGGCGCTACGGTCTGCACACGGATGCGTCGCATCGCTACGAGCGTGGCGTGGACTACGCCCTGCAGCATCGGGCCATGGAGCGGGCCACGAAGTTGCTCGTCGACATCGTCGGTGGCGAACCGGGCCCGGTGACCGATGCCGTCGATCCGGCGCACCTGCCGGTTGCGGCCGAGGTGACCCTGCGCGAGCAGCGCCTCAATGGGCTGCTCGGAATCGACATTGCTCCGGACGAGGTCGACGAGATGCTCGACCGGCTCGGCTTCGAGCTGCTCGACCGGACGACCGGTGACGCTGGCGTGCAGTGGACGATCCGGGCGCCGAGCCATCGCTTCGACATTGCCCTGGAGGCCGATCTCGTGGAAGAGGTCTGCCGCATCTATGGCTACAACCGGGTGCCAAGCAGACGACCGGTCACCGATCTCGCGCTGCGCCGCGTCCCGCTGGACGAGTCGTCGGTGCCCGAGCTGAAGCGCCAGCTCGTCGATCTGGGCATTCAGGAGGTCGTCACCTACAGCTTTGTCGACCCGCGCCTGCAGGATCTGCTGGCGCCGAACGAGACGCCGCTGGCGCTCACCAACCCCATGTCGCTCGACCAGTCAGTGATGCGCACGAGCCTGTTTCCGGGACTGGTGGCTGCGCTGAAAGCCAACGTGGCGAGGCAGCAGGACCGGGTGCGGCTGTTCGAGGTGGGCCTGTGCTTCCTCCCCGGCGCGCCGGTACGCCAGCCCCTCATGGCGGGCGCGATCCTGTGGGGCAGGCGCCATCCCGAGCGCTGGAACCAGCCCGCCGCGGACGTCGACTTCTTCGATCTCAAGGGCGTGGTGGAACGGTTGCTCGCGTGGTCCGGCCGGCCGGCCACCATCGAGCGGCTGAACGATCCCGTGCTGCATCCGGGTCAGGCCGCGGCCATCTGCATCGGAGACGCAACCGTCGGACGGTTCGGTCGGCTGCATCCGGAGATCGAGCAGCGCCTGGATGTACCCGGTGAGATCTTCGTGCTGGAGGTGGATGCCCAGGCCGTGCTCGCGCGCGCGCGGCGGCGTCATGCCGGCATCTCGCGGTTCCCCAGCGTCCGGCGGGACCTGGCCGTGGTGGTGCCTCGGACGGTGCCGTCAGCGCACATCGTCAGCATACTTGAGCAAAGCCTCGACGAAGTACTCACAGACTTGAGGCTGTTTGACGTGTATCAAGGCAAAGGTATTGATTCTACTGAGAAAAGCCTGGGGGTAGGCTTGACCTTACAGAAGCCTTCGGCCACTCTTACCGAGGAGGAGATCGGACAGTACATGCAGAGGGCCGTGGAAGCGCTGGCCAGAGAAGCCGGCGCCAGGCTGCGTTGAACGCTTGAACTCGTGATTGCTGGACTGCCCGACGAAAGCTGGGGAGAAGGAGACTGACTTGGGTGCGTTGACCAAAGCGCAGATGGCGGATCGACTGTTCGACGAGCTCGGACTGAACAAGCGTGAGGCCAAGGAAATCGTCGAGCTGTTCTTTGCCGAGGTACGGGCCAGCCTGGAGCGCAACGAGCAGGTCAAGCTCTCGGGCTTCGGGAACTTCGACCTCCGGGAGAAGGGGGAACGCCCCGGGCGCAATCCCAAGACCGGGGAGGAGATTCCCATCACGGCCCGCCGGGTCGTCACGTTCCGACCCGGCCAGAAACTGAAATCGCGAGTAGAAGCCTATGCTGGACCCGAGTCAGAGTGACGACCTGCCCCCGATTCCGGGTAAGCGTTACTTCACCATTGGCGAGGTCAGCCAGCTCTGCGAGGTGAAGCCGCACGTGCTCCGCTACTGGGAGCAGGAGTTTCCCCAGCTGAAGCCCGTGAAGCGTCGCGGCAACCGGCGCTACTATCAGCGCCAGGACGTGATCATCATCCGCCAGATCCGGTCGCTGCTCTACGATCAGGGCTTCACCATCGGCGGGGCGCGCCAGCGGCTGACCGGGGACGAGGCCAAGCAGGATCAGACTCAGTTCAGGCTCCTGGTCAAGCAGATGATCGTCGAGCTCGAGGACGTGCTCAGGGTATTGAAGACCTGACGACGTCAGGCTGAGGACATGCGTTCGGAGAGGGCATCTTGATCCGGACGACGATCCTGGCGACGCTGCTCGCCGCCCTGTCTGCCGTCGCGGAGGCTCAAGTCAGCACGATCGTGGAAGAAGCGCGTCTGCCCCTGGTTCGGGAAAGGCACCCGGAGATCGATGTGGAGGGGCTGGCCGCACCCGTTCTGGCGATGCTTCCCGATC
>JASFLG010000098.1:0-10615 GCA_050118205.1 Pseudomonadales bacterium | reverse complement strand
AAATGACCACCGACCAGGAGGCGGATTTCCAGGACAACGACTATCAGGAGGTGGCCGCCGAGACGCTGACCGCGCAGGAAGCACAGCTGCTCGAGAAGCGCGAGCTCCTGACCACCCTCTCCCCGGCGGAGGATTCGGCACCGACCGCCGACGAGACGCCCATGGAGGTGGTGCAGGCGCCGCTCACCCAGAACTACGAAGCCCTGGCGCGTGAGATCGCGAGCCTGGAGGCGCGCATCGCCCGGGAGCGGCAGGCGCTGGCAAAGGCCCCCCGGGTGAAGCGCCTGACCAGCGTTTCGACCAAGACCGCCGACGAGGCGGCCTATCTCAACATGTGGCGCCAGAAGGTCGAGCGCATCGGCAACGCCAACTACCCGCCCGGAGACCTGCACGGCAACCTGCGCATGCTGGTGGTGATCCGCTGGGACGGGAAGCTCAAGGACATCCGCATTCTGGAGTCCTCCGGCCAGCACGCCCTGGACGAGGCGGCGCTGCGCATCGTCAGGATCGCCTCGCCGTTCCAGGACTTTCCCGTGGAGATGCGCAAGAAGTACGATGAGCTCGAAATCATCCGCACCTGGAAATTCTCCCGCGCCGGAGCATCGCTTGACAGCTGAGCTCAGCCTCAAGAACCAGTTTCTTCTCGCCATGCCGGGACTCGCCGGCAGCTATTTCGGTGACACCCTGACGTTCATCTGCGAGCACAACGACGAAGGCGCCATGGGCATCATCGTCAACCGCCCGTCGCCCGTGACCGTCATCGAGCTGATGGCGCAGCTCGGCATCGACAAGGGACGCACGCCGATCGAGCGGGTGGTGATGGAGGGAGGACCGGTCGGCGGCGAGCGCGGTTTCATTCTGCACGGCGAGGACGATCGGTTCGATGGCTCGCTGTCGCTCGGCAACGGGATGATGCTGAGCTCGGCTCGCGAGGTGCTGGAGGCGATCGCCGCCGGCGACGGACCGCCCGATTATCTCGTCGCGCTCGGCTACGCCGGATGGGATGCCGGCCAGCTGGAGGGCGAGGTGGCGGAGAACGCCTGGCTCACCTGCCCCACCGGCGACGGCGGCGAGCTCGCGCGCGAGATCGTCTTCCATACCCCTTTCGAGGCCCGGGTCAGGAGAGCGGCCGCGAGCCTCGGCATCGATTTCGCGCTGATCTCGTCCCAGGCCGGACACGCCTGATGCCGGAGCCCGTCGGCTCCGTGCTGGCATTCGACTACGGGGAGAAGCACATCGGTGTCGCCGTCGGCCAGACGGTCACCCGCACCGCCTCACCACTCGAAACCATCGCACGCGCAGACTGGGCTGCCGTAGATCGGCTTGTCAACGAGTGGCGACCGAGTCGGCTCCTGGTCGGGCTGCCGCTGAACATGGACGATACGGAGAGCGATATGTCCGCCCGGGCCCGGCGATTTGCAGCGGAACTCGAACGGCGCACCGGACTGCCGGTGGCCTTGGTGGACGAGCGGCTGACGAGCTACGCGAGCCGTGGGGTCGCCGACCTGAGGAACGTGCACGCCGCCGCAGCGGCGCTCATTGCCGAGACGTGGCTCAACGACGATAGCTGAAGGCGCTGGCGTCGTCCTCTTCCAGCGAGAGCTTCTCGGTAGCTTCCAGGGGATCCGGCGATGCGTCCGCACCCAGCTTGATCATCAGGCGCAGATCGTTCGGCGAGTCGGCATGCGCCAGCGCCGTCTCGTAGGTGATCTCATCCTCCGAGTAGAGCTTGTACAGGGCCTGGTCGAATGTCTGCATGCCCTGCTCGTTGGACTTGCCCATCAGCTCTTTGAGGAGATGTACCTCGCCCTTGCGGATGTGATCGCTCACCAGCGGCGTGTTGATCATCACCTCGATCGCGGCGCGGCGGCCCTGACCGTCCACCGTGGGCACCAGCTGCTGTGCGACCATGGCGCGCAGGTTCAGGGACAGGTCCATCCAGACCTGGCTGTGGCGGTCGCTCGGGAAGAAGTGGATGATCCGGTCGAGCGCCTGGTTGGCGTTGTTCGCGTGCAGCGTGCAAAGACACAGGTGCCCGGTTTCCGCGAAGGCGATGGCGTGCTCCATCGTTTCGCGCGAGCGCACCTCACCGATCATGATCACGTCCGGCGCCTGACGCAGCGTGTTCTTCAGGGCCACCTCGAAGCTCTCGGTGTCCACCCCCACCTCGCGCTGGGTGATGATGCAGCCCTTGTGCTGGTGGATGAACTCGATGGGATCCTCAATGCTGATGATGTGCCCGGAGGAGTTCTCGTTTCGGTGCCCGATCATCGCTGCGAGCGACGTGGACTTACCGGTACCCGTCGCACCCACGAAGATGATCAGGCCGCGCTTGGTCATGGCCAGGTCTTCGATGACGGGCGGCAGGCCCAGGTCGGTGATCAGCGGAATGTTCACCTCGATCCGGCGCAGGACCATGCCGACCAGGTTCCGCTGCTGAAACGCACTGACCCGGAACCGGCCGAGTCCACGGGTGTTGATGGCGAAGTTGCACTCGTGGTGCTTGTTGAAGTCCTCCTGCTGATCTTTGTTCATCACGCCGATCACCGTGTCCCGGGACTGCTCCGGCGACAGGCTCGATTTGCCCGCCGCGAAGAGCTTGCCGTTGATCTTCAGCATGGGCGGCTTGCCCGCCGTGATGAACAGGTCCGATGCGCCCTTCTCGACGACCAGACGCAGCAGCTTGTCGAATTCCATATAAACCTCTGAAAGAGTACCTCTAGTCCTGGTCTTCCGCGCGTGGGCTCGGGACGCTAAAAGTTATCCGGCATCTTGGCTTTTTCCCTGGCCGTTTCCCGGGTGATGGTACGCCGGGCCACCAGATCCTGGAGACACTGATCGAGCGTCAGCATGCCGTGGGAGCTGCCGGTCTGAATCGCCGAGTACATCTGCGCCACCTTGTCCTCCCGGATCAGGTTCCGGATCGCCGGGATGCCGATCATGATCTCGTGGGCAGCGACCCGACCGCCATTGGCACGCTTCAGCAGCGTCTGTGAGATGACCGCCTGGAGCGACTCGGAAAGCATGGAACGCACCATGTCCTTCTCCTCGGCCGGAAAGACGTCGATCACCCGGTCGATGGTTTTGGCCGCGGACGTCGTGTGCAGCGTCCCGAATACCAGGTGGCCGGTCTCCGCGGCGGTGAGCGCGAGACGGATCGTCTCCAGGTCCCTGAGCTCGCCGACCAGAATGATGTCGGGATCCTCCCGGAGCGCCGAACGCAACGCTTCGTTGAAACCGTGCGTGTCGCGGTGCACCTCACGCTGGTTGACCAGGCATTTCTTCGACTCGTGCACGAACTCGATGGGATCCTCGATGGTCAGAATGTGGTCGTAGCGGTTGTCGTTGATGAAATCGATCATCGCCGCCAGGGTCGTGGACTTGCCCGAGCCGGTGGGCCCGGTGACCAGCACGAGACCGCGCGGGACCATGGAGACGTCCTTGAACACCTGGCCGAGATCCAGGTCTTCCATGGTCAGGACCTTCGACGGGATGGTCCGGAACACGGCACCGGCGCCCCGGTTCTGGTTGAACGCGTTGACCCGGAAACGGGAAACCCCGGGCACCTCGAAGGAGAAGTCGGTCTCCAGGAACTCTTCGAAGTCCTTCCGCTGCTTGTCGTTCATGATCTCGTAGATCAGGGAGTGCACCTCGGAGTGCTCGAGCGGCGGCAGGTTGATACGGCGGACGTCTCCGTCCACCCGGATCATGGGCGGCAGGCCGGCGGACAGATGCAGGTCGGAAGCGCCCTGTTTGGCGCTGAACGCGAGCAGTTCGGTAATGTCCATTCTCGATCCTTGTCTAGCGATCCTTATCTAGCGTTCCGTTCGGCGCTCAACTCGGCGCCCGACGCCTGGTCGATGATCGTTCGCGGCGGCAGAATACGGGCTGATCGGGCGGTCTGCCGACCCCTCATCCAGTATCGGCTGCAGCGGCTATAGTAGACTCCAAGTGTCTGATTCACCACGCTGTTTCCGGATGCGTGCCGGATTTGCGACAGGGTTCGCACGCCCTGTTTGCGGCCGTTCGTAACGGTGTGGTCACCAGGAAGCCCGGACGGTATGTCTTGATACAGCAGAGCATCAGCGAAAATCTCGAGCGCGTCCGCGAACGGATCGCGTCCGCGGCCATCACGGCCGGTCGCAACCCGGCGGACGTGACCCTGATCGCGGTCTCCAAGACCAAGCCGGCCGAAGACGTGCTGGCCGCCCTCGCCGCTGGCCAGCGCCACTTCGGCGAGAATTACGTGCAGGAGGCCGTGGCGAAGATCGAGGCCGTCGCCAGGAGCGCAGCCGTCCGCGAGCTGAGCCCCGACGGTCTGCCCGTCTGGCACTTCATCGGAGCCATCCAGACGAACAAGACCCGGGACCTGGCCACGCACTTCGACTGGGTCCACACGGTGAGCCGCGAGAAGGTCGCGCGACGACTCAACGACGCACGATCCCCGCACGCGCCGCTCAACGTCTGCCTGCAGATCAACGTGGACGGCGACCCGAACAAGGCCGGGGTGCCGCCGGACGCGGCATCAGAGCTTCTTGCCGCCTGCAGCGGCTTCGACCGGCTCGCGGTGCGCGGGCTGATGACGATCCTCGACCCCCGGACAGAACCGGCAAGCGGCTACCAGCGCCTGCGTGAGTGCTTCGAAGCGCTGGCCCCGGAGGCACCGGAATCCTGGGATACCCTGTCCATGGGGATGAGCGGCGACTATCCTCTAGCCATTGCGGCGGGTGCCACCATGATCCGCGTCGGCACCGCCATCTTCGGGGCACGGCAGCGGTGACACATCCCCGCCATCACGACAATTCGGACAACCTGAGGAGTTGCAGTTGAGCACGGATTCCATCGCCTTCATCGGCGGCGGCAACATGGCACGCAGCCTGGTCAGCGGCCTGGTGAGCGCAGGCGCGGAGCCCGATCGCATCATCGTCAGCGACCCCGTCGCGGCACAGCGGGAGCTGCTCGCCGAGCTCGGGGTGGCGACCACGGCAGACAACGAGGCCGCCGTCAGGGGCGCCGACGCGGTGGTGCTCGCGGTCAAACCCCAGTTGCTCGGCGAGGTCGTCCGGGGGATCAGCACCCTCGAGCCCGGGCAGCTCCTGATCTCCATCGCCGCCGGCGTTCCCGTCGCGGCCCTGCTCGCCTGGACGCGGCCCGGCCAGCCGGTCGTCCGCTGCATGCCGAACACGCCCGCCCTGCTGGGGGCCGGTATCACGGCCCTGTATGCCAACCCCGAGGTCGACGAGCAGGGCATCGAACGGGCCGAACGCATTCTGACCGCCGCCGGCCGGACCCTGTGGGTGGACGAGGAGGCAAAGCTCGACGCCGTGACCGCGGTCTCCGGCAGCGGGCCCGCCTACTTCTTCTACCTGATGGAAGCCATGATCGAGGCGGGCATCGGTCAGGGGCTCGATGCGGAAACGGCCGCCGCCCTGACGCTGGAAACGGCCTACGGCGCAGCGCTCATGGCACGGGAGCGGACCCACACGCCGGCAGAGCTGCGCGCCAACGTGACCTCGCCGGGCGGCACCACCGCAGCGGCGATCGACACGCTGGAGGCAGCAGGTGCCGCGACGATCATCCGCCGGGCGCTCGATGCGGCCCGGGACAGGTCCCAGGAGCTTGCGCGGGAGTTTGGCCAGTCATGACCGAAGTACTCTTTTATGTCACCACGTTTCTGCTGCAGACGGTCACGGTGCTGTTCATCGCCCGTTTCCTGCTCCAGGCGTGCCGCGCCGATTTCTACAACCCGATCTCCCAGGGCATCGTCAAGGTGACGGACCCGGTGCTGAAGCCCATGCGCATGGCGCTGCCCGGATACCGGAATCTGGACTTCGCCTCGTTCGTGGCCGCCATCCTCGCCCAGGTGATCTTCGCCTACGCGGTCTCCGCGATCACCGGGCGCTTTCCCGGGACGCTTCTGCAGGTGACCGTGAACGGGGGTATCACGGTGATGCTGTTCATCGTCAAGGCATTCTGGTGGGCGATTCTGATCGTCATCATCGCCAGCTTCATCGCGCCGGGCAGCTACCACCCGGCGCTAACCCTGCTGCAGCAGATCACCGAGCCGCTGCTCGCACCGGCACGCCGGCTCATCCCGCCGATGGGCGGCCTGGACTTCTCGCCGATCCTGGTCTTCCTGCTGATCGGCGTGATCGAGCGCATCCTCCCGCAGCTGTACATCTGAACGCGTTGCGGCTCGAGCTCAGGGTCATCCCGCGGGCCAGCCGGCAGGGCTGGGGCGGCCGCCGCGGGGAGCGGCTGGTCGTGCGCCTCACGGCGACGCCGACCGACGGCAAGGCGAACGCCGCGCTCAGGAAGTTCCTGGCCGCCGAGTTCGGGACGTCGACGTCGGCCGTCACCATCGAGCGAGGCGAGAAGGGCCGCGAGAAGACCGTGCACATCGAAGCGCCCAGACGGATTCCAGACCCCGTGCGCACGCTCCTCGACCTGCCACCGACCGCCCCGGGCTCGTCTTGATGGCCCTGGGACCGTTCATTAGACTCCGCGTCCCACTTCTGCGCGCGAGACCATGAGCCAGGCGGCGGCCGACAACTCCGTAGGCATCGTCGAACCCAGCATCTTCAGACACGCCGATCCGTTTCCCCTGCAGTGCGGGGAGACGCTCGACGGGTTCGAGCTGGTTTTCGAGACCTACGGCAAGCTCAATGACGCGGCGAGCAATGCCGTGCTCGTCTGTCATGCGCTGTCCGGTAATCACCATGCGGCCGGTTACCACGGAACGGACGAGAAGCCCGGCTGGTGGGACGCCTGCATCGGTCCCGGCAAACCCATCGACACCAGCCGATTCTTCGTGGTGAGTCCGAACAATCTGGGCGGCTGTCACGGCTCGACGGGACCGGTGAGCATCAATCCGCACACGGGCGAGCTGTTCGGCCCGGATTTTCCGAAGGTTACGGTCAAGGACTGGGTGCGCTCCCAGGCGCTGCTCGCCGATCACCTCGGCATCCGGCGCTTCGCCGCGGTGGTGGGTGGCAGCCTGGGCGGCATGCAGGCGCTGCAGTGGGCCATCGACGAGCCCGACCGGCTCGCCTCGGCGGTGCTCATCGCGTCCGCGGCGAAGCTTTCCGCGCAGAACATCGCCTTCAACGAGATTGCCCGCCAGGCGATCCTGTCGGATCCGGAATTCCACCACGGCCACTACCGGACCCGTGGCAGCAATCCGGATCTGGGGCTGATGCTGGCGCGCATGGTCGGCCACGTGACCTACCTGTCCGACGACGGCATGCGCCGCAAGTTCGGCCGCGAGATCAAGTCCGGCGACATCCGCATCGGGCGCGACGTGGAGTTCCAGGTGGAGAGCTACCTGCACTATCAGGGGCGCTCCTTCTCCCAGCGCTTCGATGCGAACACCTATCTGCTGATGACCTACGCACTGGACTACTTCGACCCCGCCGCCGAGCGAGACGACGACCTCGTGCGGGCGCTCGAGGACACCAGATGCGACTTCTGCGTCATCAGCTTCAGCTCCGACTGGCGGTTCTCGGCCACGCGATCCAAGGAGATCGCCGACGCGCTGATCGCCGCACGCAGGAACGTGGTCAGCTGCGTGATCGAATCGGATCAGGGTCACGACGCGTTTCTGCTGCCCATTCCCCGCTACTTCGACGTGCTGGGCGGGTACTTCGACCGGATCGCCCGGGATCTGGAACATGCGTGCTGACCTCAGCATCATCGCCGACCTGGTCAATCCGGGCGCCCGGGTGCTGGACCTGGGTTGTGGGGACGGAGAGCTGCTCGCCCATCTGATGAAAAACAAATCGGTCAACGGCTACGGCCTGGAGATCGATCCGGACAAGATCACCACGTGCATCAGGAGCGGTGTGAACGTCATCGAGCAGAACCTGGACGCCGGGCTCTCGAATTTCGCCGACGACAGCTTCGACATGGTGGTGATGACGGAGACGCTGCAGGCGGTGAAGGCACCCGTGCAGATGCTCGAGGAGATGCTGCGCATCGGCCGGGAATGCATCGTGACGTTTCCGAATTTCGGCCACTGGCGCTGCCGCCTGTATCTGGCCGCCAGGGGGCGGATGCCCGTCTCCGAGCACCTTCCGCACTCCTGGTACGATACGCCGAACATTCACCTGTGCACGTTCCTGGACTTCGAACGCCTGTGTCAGACGCTGGGATATCACATCATCGAGCGCTTCGTGGTCGACGCGGAGCACGCCAACCGGCCGCTGATGAACCGCTTTCCGAACTTCTTCGGCACCTTCGCCTTTTACCGGCTCGGGCGGCGGCACTCATGAGGTGGCGGGGCTTCCTGATCGTCTTCGCGCTCCTCTCCTTCGGGGCGGTGACACAGGCGGAGCAGATGCAGCGTCTCGGCCCCTTCCAGGCGCACTACGCCGTCGTCCAGTCGACGTTTTTCGACGAGACCGTTGCCAGGCGCTACGAGATCGTCCGCGGCCGGGACAGGGCCGTGGTGAACGTGTCCATCCTCGACGCCGATGGCAAGCCCGTCAGCGCAACCGTGGAAGGCTCGGTCACCAACCTGCTCGGCCAGGTGACCCCCATGGCCTTCAAGGAGATCCGGGAGGGAGAGGCGGTCTACTATCTGGCCCAGATCAAACACACCGACCGGGAAACGCTCCGTTTCAAGGTGGCGATCACCACACCCGACGGCATTGAGCGGCAACTCGACTTCCAGCAGCAGATGTTCTGGGACGGTCGATGAAGGTCGTTCTCGCCAGCGGCAATGCCGGTAAGCTCCGGGAGCTTACTGCGTTGCTCGCGCCCGTTGGCCTCGAGCTGATCGCGCAGACCGAGCTCCACCTCGAGCCGGCGGACGAGAACGCCTGCACGTTCGTGGAGAACGCGCTGATCAAGGCGCGCCATGCGAGCCGCGCCGCGCACCTGCCCGCCATTGCCGACGACTCGGGCCTCGCGGTCGACGCGCTCGGCGGTGCACCCGGCGTCCGCTCCGCGAGGTATGCGGGAGAAGGGGCAACGGATCAGGAAAACAACGACAAACTGCTGAACGCACTGTCCCGCGTGACCGAGACGAGCGCCCACTACGACTGCGTGATGGTCTACCTGTCGCACCCCGAAGATCCGGCACCGATCATCGCCAGCGGTCGCTGGCACGGACGCATCATCTCCTCGCCCAGGGGCAGTAACGGATTCGGCTACGACCCTTACTTTCTGGTGCCGGAGCTGGATCGCACCGCGGCGGAGCTCGATCCCGGGCTCAAGAACCGCATCAGCCACCGCGGACAGGCGGTGGCAGAGCTGCTGCGCCGGCTCGGCGACCGCTGACGCCCGTCGCGATGGGCACCGCCCTCTACGTTCACTTCCCCTGGTGCGTGCGCAAGTGTCCGTACTGCGACTTCAACTCCCATCCGGCGCGCGGCGCGATTGACGTGGATGCCTACGTGGACGCCCTGATCGCCGACCTCGATGCCCAGCTCGGGCTCTTCGAACCGGACAGCATCGACACCGTGTTCTGCGGGGGTGGCACACCAAGCCTGTTTCCGCCCGCGGCGTTTGCCCGCCTCCTGGACCACCTCGCCGGCCGTCTGGCAACTGGTGCCGAGATCACCATGGAGGCCAATCCGGGCAGCGCGGAGCATGGCGACCTGGCCGGCTACCGGCTGGCCGGAATCAACCGGCTATCGCTGGGCGCCCAGTCCTTCTCGGACCCGCACCTCTGCGCGCTCGGACGGGTGCACGACAGTCGCGCGATCACCGCAAGCTTCGAGTTTGCGCGTGTGGCCGGCTTCGAGAACATCAATCTGGATCTCATGTACGGCCTGCCACGCCAGACCAGGGCGGAGGCGGTCGCAGATCTCGACGCCGCCATTGCACTCGCCCCCGAGCACGTCTCCTGGTATCGATTGACCCTGGAGCCGAAGACCGAGTTCGCGCGCCGACCACCCCCGCTTCCGTCCGATATTCTGATCGAAGCGACCGAATCTGCCGGCTACGAGCGCCTCGCCGCAGCCGGTTACGCGCGCTACGAGGTTTCCGCGTTTGCCCGCAGCGAGCGCCGCGCCGAGCACAACCTGCGCTACTGGACCTTCGCGGACTATCTGGGCATCGGCGCGGGGGCCCACGGCAAGCTCAGCCGCTGCCGGTCCGACGGCGCGCGGCCCCTGCGCGTTCAACGCACGCGGAAAGCACACCAACCGCGCGTGTATCTGTCGGCGCCGACCGACACCGTGGTGGAGGACGTCGCGGAGGACGCGCTGGCCGGCGAATTCATGCTCAACGTGCTGCGCCTCGTGGACGGTGTGCCCCTTTCCGAGTTCGATGCGGCGACCGGGCTGCCGGTCGCCCGACTGGAGCCCATGCGGTCACGCCACATCGCCGACGGGCTGCTCCACCCGGAACGGCTCGCCGCAACGCCGCGAGGGTTCGAGGTGCTGGACTCCCTGATCGCGGACTATCTCTGAGGGATGCGCAGGAAGCACAGATCCCAGACGCGGTGACCGAGCCGCTGGCCGCGGGCTTCGAAGCGGGTAACGCTGCGGCCCGGGAAGCGCTCCGCGAAACCGCTTCCGGCCGCGTTGGCAAGCGCAGGCTCGGCCTCGAGCACCTCGAGCATCGAGAGTGCGTAGTCCTCCCAGTCGGTCGCGAGCCGGAGCCGACCGCC
>JASFLG010000097.1:0-10628 GCA_050118205.1 Pseudomonadales bacterium | reverse complement strand
TACTCGTCGGCGGGCCAGCTCTACGAGCCGGAGGACTCCGGAGAGATTGCCGCCTACCGGGAATCCATCGACGGTCAGGTGCTGGAAGAGGGCATCAACGAGGCGGGTGCGTTCTCGGCGTGGCTCGCGGCAGCCACCTCCTACACCACGCATCAGTACACCCTCATTCCCTTCTACATCTTCTACTCGATGTTCGGCTTCCAGCGGGTCGGTGACCTGGCCTGGGCGGCCGGCGACAGCCAGGCGCGCGGCTTTCTGCTCGGCGGCACCTCCGGTCGCACGACGCTGAATGGCGAAGGTCTGCAGCATCAGGACGGTCACAGCCACGTGCTCGCCTCCAACATCCCGAACTGCGTGGCCTACGATCCCTGCTATACCTACGAGCTGGCGGTGATTCTTCGCGAGGGCCTGCGGCGGATGGTGGAGGAGCGGGAGAACGTCTTCTACTACGTGACCGTCATGAACGAAGGCTACGTGCAGCCGCCCATGCCGGAGGGGGTCGAGGAAGGCATTCTGAAGGGCATGTATCGGCTGCGCCGGCTGGAGGGCGAGGGACCTCTGGTCAGGCTGCTCGGGGCGGGGACGATTCTGCGCGAGGTGGAGGCTGCGGCCGAGCTGCTCAACGAGACGCACGGACTGACGGTGGAGGTCTTCAGCGTCACGAGCTTCACCGAGCTTGCCCGGGAAGGGCAGGACGCCGCGCGCTGGAACCTGCTGCATCCGGAGGAAACGCCGCGACGGTCGCATGCCGGAAGGCTGCTGGACGGCGAGGCGCCGGTGGTGGTGAGCAGCGATTACGTGAAGTCGCTGGCCGAGCCCCTGCGCAGCCAGATCAGCGCCGACCTGCACATCCTGGGCACCGACGGCTTCGGTCGCAGCGACACCCGTGACCGGCTGCGATTCTTCTTCGAGGTGGATCGCCACTTCGTGGCGCTGGCGGCGCTGAGATCGCTCGCGGATCAGCAGAAGATATCGGTGGACGTGGTGACCCGGGCACGGGACGAGTTCGGCATCGATCCGGACAAACCGAATCCGCGTCTGGTGTGAGTCGGCACGAGTCACAGGCACAACGGCGGACCAGGTCAACAGCACAACAGGAATCGGGAACGGCGTGACACAGGAAGTACGGATACCGGATATCGGTGACGTGGACGAGGTGGAGGTCATCGAGATCTGCGTCGCCGTGGGCGATACGGTAGGTGAGGACGATCCGCTGATCGTCATCGAATCCGACAAGGCTTCGATGGACGTACCGGCCGGGATGGCGGGCAGGGTGGCATCCGTGGACGTGGCCGTAGGCGATCAGGTGCAGGAAGGATCGCTCATCGTCACGCTGGATACCGACAGCGCTTCAGGAACCTCGGGTGACGACGACGCGCCGGATGAGCAGGCCGCTGCTCCGGCGACAGATGACGCCGGTGCGACGGCGGCGTCGGGAGAAGAGGAGGCGAGTCCCGCGGAGAAGGCTCCCCAACCCGACGACGGATCGGCCGAAGGCGCCGATGTGGAGGTGCGCGTTCCCGACATCGGTGAGGCGACCAACGTCGAGGTGATCGAGGTGGCCGTTGCAGAAGGGGATTCTGTGGGCCCCGACGATCTTCTGGTGGTGGTCGAGTCGGACAAGGCGTCCATGGAGATCCCGGCGGGCCAGGCCGGCACGGTCACCGGCGTGCACGTGCAGGTAGGCTCCGAGGTGGTGGAAGGGACGTTGCTCGCGACCATCCGGGCAAAGGCATTGGCCTCGGAGCCCGCGCCGGCCCGGTCGACGCCGGCGGCGGCAAGCCCGTCTGCGGAGGAGAGAGCCGCTGCGGAGGAGAGCCCCTCTCCGGAGGAGAGCCCTTCTGCGCCGAAGGCGCCCGCCGCGGCGGGCGGCGATCGGGAGCGGGCCGCAGAGCAACCGACCCCGGAGACTCCCGGCGGCGAGCGAGGCGCAGCGGAGCCCGAAGCGGGGGACGGCAGGAAGATCTATGCCGGCCCTGCGGTGCGCCGGCTGGCGCGCGAGCTTGGCGTGGCGCTGGCCAAGGTGAAAGGTACCGGGAATCGCGGGCGCATCCTGAAAGAGGACGTGAAGGCCTTCGTGAAGAGCGCCATGACCTCTGGCGGCAGCCGCGAAGGCAGCGGTATTCCGTCGATTCCTGCGGTGGATTTCAGCCGCTTCGGGCCGGTCGAGATGCAGCCCATGTCGCGCATCCGCGTGAGCGGCGCGCAGAATCTGCATCGCAGCTGGCTCAATCTGCCCCACGTCACGCAGTTCGAGGAAGCGGATGTCACCGAGCTCGAAGAGTTCCGTCAGACCCTGAAGGAGGAGGCGAATCGTCGCGAGGTGAAGATCACCCCGCTCGCCTTCGTCATCAAGGCCTGCTGTTACGCGCTGCAGGCGTTCCCCACCTTCAACGCGTCACTGGATCCGGAGGGGAAGAATTTCGTTCTCAAGAAGTACTACCACATCGGTTTTGCGGTGGACACGCCGGACGGCCTCGTCGTTCCCGTGATCCGGGACGCCAACAAGCTCGGTGTGTGGGATCTGTCCGCCGCCGTGGCGGAGCTCGGCGAGAAGGCGCGCAACGGGAAGCTGGGCCTCTCCGACCTGCAGGGCGGCAGCTTCAGCATCTCGAGCCTCGGCAATATCGGCGGCACGGGATTCACGCCCATCATCAACGCGCCGGAGGTGGCCATACTCGGCGTTTCCCGCCTGGTCACCAGGCCTTTGTGGAACGGTGAGGAGTTTGAACCGCGCAAGGTGCTGCCGCTGTCGCTGTCCTATGACCACCGGGCGATCAACGGAGCCGAGGCAGGTCGCTTCATGGCCATGCTGGCGGAGTTGCTCGCAGACATCCGGCGTCTGTCGCTCTGACCGTTCAGCCCTTGCTGTCCCCGGGGGCGGCGAGGCCGCGCCACTGGGGCTCGATGCCGGCATTCTGGACCCGGGCCATCACGAAGAACAGATCGCTCAACCGGTTCAGGTATCGCGCCACCGCGTCTGCATCGGCCACCGCCCACGCGTGACGCTCGGCGCGTCGACAGACGGTGCGGCAGACGTGCGCGAGCGCAGCGGTCTCACTGCCGCCGGGAATGACGAACTCCGTCAGCGGCGGAAGCTGGTCGTTGAGCTCGGCCACGCGCTCCTCGAGCCACTCGAGCGCCGGCACCGGGGTCGCGCCGCTGGTGGCGAGGTGCGCGCCGATGTCGAAGAGCTCCTGCTGCAGCCGTTCGAGGACGGCCAGCAGTACGTCCGGCCCCTCCGCGGCCTGCATTCGGTTGACAAGCAGTCCAACGAAGCTGTTGAGCTCGTCCACAGCCCCAATCGTGTGTATCCGGTCGCTTGTCTTGGCTACGCTCGAGCCGTCGGCCAGGGAGGTTTCGCCCTTGTCGCCGCGGCGGGTAGTGACGCGGGTTATGCGTCGCTTCGGCACGTCAGGCCGACCGTTTGCTCGGGTCGAACGGTTGAACCGTGATGAGGCCGGTGTCGAAGGAGCGGGTCAGACCCTCGTAGGCGTGCTTCATGAAGTGCTTCGGGTGCGGGAATCCGGTGCCCGAATCGGCGGCCGAAATGCTCACCCCGACCACCACCGGGATGTAGCCTTCCGTGGTCTTGAAGGAATGCATGTACAGGTTGTCGAAGATGCGTCGGAAGCTCTGCGACGTGCAGTTCTGAATGTCCGGTTGCAGCGTGATCACGGCGAACATGTTGTTCTCCGGGCGGGTGACCACGTCCAGAGGTCTGACCAGCTGGCGGACCTTTGCGCCGATGCCCGAGATCAGCTCGTCGACCACGGCCTGATCATACTGCTCCTGTATCACGTCCAGGTTGTTGATGCCCACCAGCAGCAGGCAGGCGGCGCCACCGCGGGTCTCCGCGTGCTTGAGGGTGTCGCCGATCCGCTCGAAGGTGAACTTCAGGTTGCCGAGGCCGGTCACCGGGTCCACCAGGTCGGTGGTCTGCAGCTCCCGGATCTTCTTGCGCAGGAGCTTGTTGGTTCGCAGCAGCTGGTTCTGCCGGCCGGCGATGCGCTGTGCGGCGATCACGCGCGGCAGTAGCTGGGCGCGGAGGTTGGCCTTGTTCAGGAAGTCGTCCACGCCCTGGTCGAACGCGTTGTTCATCGCGTCCATGTCGTCCCGGGCGGTGAGCAGCATCACATAGGTGAAGTGCTCGTTGGCCTCATCCAGCTTCTTCACGCGCCGGGTGAGCTCCAGGCCGTCCATGCTCGGCATCAGCCAGTCGGCAATGAGGATCTGGGCGGGCCGTTTCTCCAGGGAGCGCAGGGCCTGCAGCGGGTTGTTGGTGAAGCGGACATTGCTGAAGCCGCCCCCACGCAGAGCCTTGGCGATGATCGCGCTGGAGAACTTGGCGTCATCGACCACCAGAATTGGAATGTCTTCGTGCGACATGGTATTTACGGACTGCGTTGCCCTGGGCGCGCCGGCCGGACGGTTCGGGGTGCCCGAGTTTAGCCCCGTATCGCGGGTCGAGGACACTGGCGGGTTCTGCTGGGATTTTTCCATATGGGGACTGTCCATATGGGCTCATGTTCCTGGGAGAGCGAAGTCTAGCACGGGGCAGCGGGCTTGCCCGTGATCCAGTTTGGGCGGGAATTGCTGATTGTCCCCTGGAATTGTAAGGGGCCGCCGGCAGCAGCCGGGGGGCCGGGAGGAGGAAAATGCCGTCGTTCGACGTGGTCTCGGAAGTGGACCTGCAGGAAGTGCGCAACGCCGTGGACCAGGCGGTGCGGGAGCTCGGTACGCGGTTCGACTTCAAGGGGGTGGACGCGGGCTTTGAGCTCGCGGACGGGGAGATCCAGCTGCACGCGCCGGAAGCGTTTCAACTAGGACAACTGCTTGACATTCTGCGCGACAAGTTCGTGCGCCGCGGGGTCGATGTCCGCGCCCTGGACCCGGGTGCCGTGGAGGCGTCCGGCAAACTGAAACGGCAGGCGTTCTCGCTCAAGCAGGGGATCGACCGGGATACGGCCAAAAAACTTGTCAAGATCATCAAGGATTCCAAGCTCAAGGTACAGAGTCAGATCCAGGGGGACCAGGTCCGGGTGACCGGAAAGAAGCGAGATGATCTGCAGCAGGTCATCGCCGCGCTCAAGGAGGCCGATCTGGACCTGCCGCTGGACTTCAACAATTTCCGCGACTGATCAGTCGGAGAGCATCTGGCGGGTCCTCGCCAGCCGGCGGATGCTCATCTGCATCGGCCTGGGGTTCGTCTCGGGCCTGCCCCTCTATCTGCTGATCCAGCTGGTGCCGGCGTGGCTGCGACTCGAAGGCGTGAGCCTGACGGCCATCGGCTTCTTCACCGCCATTCAGTATCCGTACTCGCTGAAGTTTCTCTGGTCGCCGGCGGTGGAGCGGTACTCGGTTCCGCTGCTGGGGCGCCGGCGCGGCTGGATGCTGCTGACCCAGGCGCTGCTGATGGTCACCATCAGCATGCTCGGCTGGTGGAATCCCCAGGATGCGCTGATCTCCGTGACAGCGGTCGCCGTCTCGGTGGCTGTGTTCAGCGCGACGCAGGACATCGTCATCGACGCCTACCGTCGCGAGCTGCTCAGGACCGAGGGGGAGCTCGCACTCGGCAACACCGTGTTCGTGCAGGCGTACCGGATCGCGGGGCTGGTCCCGGGTTCTCTCGGCATGATCCTGGCCGGACACCTGCCCTGGGAGACCGTCTTCCCGATCATGGCGGCCTTCATCGCCGTCGGGGTCGTGCTCACCCTGCTCATCCGCGAAGCTCAGAGCACGCCGGAGATTCCCGGCAGCCTTCGCGCTGCCGTTACCGAGCCCTTCCGGGAGTTCTTCGGTCGCCGGGGCTACCGGGCGGGCCTTGCGGTGCTGGCATTCATGTTTCTCTACAAGCTCGGCGACAACATGGCCACGGTGCTGGCAACGCCTTTCTACATCGACATGGGATTCACCACCACGGACATCGGCCTCATTGCCAAGAATGCCGCGCTGTGGCCAGCCATCGTCGGTGGCGTGATCGGCGGCCTGATCATCGTCAAGATCGGGATCAACCGTGGCCTGTGGCTCTTCGGCTTCGTGCAGCTCGGAACCATCTTCGGGTTCGTCTGGCTCTCCGAGGTGGGGGCCGTGGGCTGGGTGCTGGCCGTGGTCATCAGCGCCGAATATCTGGGCGTAGGGCTCGGTACCGCGGCATCCGTCGCCTACATTGCCCGGGAAACCGCGAAGACCGCGGTGGCCACCCAGTTCGCCCTGTTCACGGCCCTGGCTGCGCTGCCGCGTGTGTTGTCCTCCAGCGTCAGCGGCCTGATCGTGGATCACATCGGCTGGACCAGCTTCTTCTATCTCTGTGCGGTGCTCGCGGTGCCCGGCATGGTGCTGCTGTACTGGGCCGCCCCTTTCAATGCGCCAATCGATCGGGACGCACCGCGGGCACCTGCGGCTTCGTCCTGAGACAGCACCTCAGAGACCGGCGTCCCAGCGGAACGCGCGCGGGATGCGGTCGCCGACGAACTCCACCCCCTCGCGGATGAGGCGCTGCCGCTGACGGCTCTGACCCTCCGGGTCGCCGCGCACAGAGATGCGCAGCGAGGCGTTGACCACCCGATGCCAGGGCAGGCGGGAGCCCGCCGGCAGCTCGCGCAGGGTGCGGCCGACCAGACGAGCATGCCTCGGAATACCGGCGAGCGCCGCCACCTGCCCGTAGGTGGCGACCCGACCGCGGGGAATCAGCGCCACTACCTGCCAGATCCGCTGTACCGGCCCGACTTGCATTTCCGTCGGGGCTCCGCCAGTTTGAACGGTTCCCGCCCGTCTTCCGGACGTCTTGCCCATGTGGTTTCTGGTCTTCTTCATCACGCCGATCGTGGAAATGTACCTGCTCATCAAGGTGGGGGGCTACATCGGCGCCTTGCCGACGATCGGTCTGGTGATGCTCACCGCCGTCATCGGGGTCACCCTGCTCCGACTCCAGGGGCTGGCAACGCTGACCCGCGGCATGGGCCGGCTGCAGGGCGGCGAGCTGCCGGCACGGGAGGTGGCGGAAGGCCTGTTGCTGGCCGTGGCCGGCGCGCTCCTGCTCACCCCCGGCTTCGTGACGGACACCTTCGGCTTTGCCCTGCTGATTCCTCCGCTGCGCTCGCGGATTGCCGATCGGATCCTCACCCGGGTCCAGGTTCGGGCGAGCGCGACCTACACCACGGGCACCACGACTTACACCACCGGCACCACGGGCAGGGCCGCCGGCGGGCCCGGCCGTGGGTCGCCCGGCCGGCCACCCGGGAGTGTGCTCGAGGGGGAGTTCGAGCGCCTGGACGAGGCCGACCCGGACGGCCCGGGGCGCGGCGGCTCCGAACCTCGCGATCCACCCGCCAGCTGAGCCCCGGTCGAGACGCCGGGGGGCTTGAAAAGCCGGCGGCCGGACCCATCTACGAGACGGCGGGGGTGACCCCGGAGTTTGCGGCCGCGGTCTTGCAACGACAGGCGGGATCACTATCATAGGCGGCCCTTGCGTTAGCACTCCCACCTTGTGAGTGCTAATTCAAATGGGGCAGACGCCAGCAGCTGGATATCGGGAGTAGCGGCCGCCCTTATTTGTGAACCATCCACTCGGAGTAACAGTTAATGAAAATTCGACCCCTACACGATCGACTCGTCGTGCGCCGGTTGGAAGAAGAGACCACCACCGCCGGCGGGATCGTTCTGCCCGACTCCGCGGCCGAGAAGCCGTCCCAGGGCGAGGTGCTCGCGGTCGGACCGGGCAAGACGCTGGACAACGGCGACGTGCGCCCCATGGACGTCAAGGTCGGCGACAAGGTCATCTTCGGCCAGTACGGCGGGAGCACGGTGAAGCTCGATGGTGATGAGCTTCTTATCCTGAACGAGAGCGAAATCTTCGGCGTGCTCGAGAGCTGAGCCGGCGTCGAATCACAGAGAAAGAGGAATAAGCGATGAGCGCTAAAGACGTATATTTTGGTGACGATGCGCGCAGCCGAATGCTGGATGGCGTGAATGTCCTGGCCGACGCGGTGAAGGTGACCCTGGGCCCGAAAGGCCGAAACGTGGTCCTGGACAAGTCCTTCGGTGCACCGACGGTGACCAAGGACGGCGTGTCGGTGGCCAAGGAAATCGAGCTCAAGGACAAGTTCGAGAACATGGGCGCCCAGATGGTGAAGGAAGTGGCCAGCCAGACCTCCGACGAGGCCGGCGACGGGACCACGACCGCGACGGTGCTGGCTCAGTCGATACTGACCGAAGGCCTGAAGTCCGTTGCGGCCGGCATGAACCCGATGGACCTCAAGCGCGGCATCGACAAGGCCGTGCATGCAGCCGTTGAAGAGATCAAGAAGATGTCGACCCCCTGTGAGGACTCGAAGTCGATCGCACAGGTGGGCACCATCTCCGCCAACAGCGACAGCGCCGTCGGCGACATCATCGCTGAAGCGATGGAGAAGGTGGGCAAGGAAGGTGTCATCACCGTCGAAGAGGGCTCCGGCCTCGAGAACGAGCTGGACGTGGTCGAGGGTATGCAGTTCGACCGCGGCTACCTCTCCCCTTACTTCATCAACAACCAGGACTCCATGGCCGCCGAGCTGGACGAGCCCTACATCCTTCTCTGCGACAAGAAGATCTCCAACATCCGCGACATGCTGCCGATCCTGGAGAGCGTCGCGAAGTCCGGCAAGCCGCTCATGGTGATTGCCGAGGACATCGAAGGCGAAGCGTTGGCTACCCTGGTGGTCAACAACATGCGCGGTATCGTCAAAGTCTCTGCCGCCAAGGCACCGGGTTTCGGTGATCGCCGCAAGGCCATGCTGCAGGACATTGCCATCCTGACCGGCGGCACCGTGATTTCTGAGGAAGTGGGCCTGACGCTGGAAGGTGCGACTCTGGACGATCTCGGCACGGCGAAGCGGGTGTCCTCCACCAAGGAGAACACGACCATCGTCGACGGAGCCGGCGCCAAAGCCGACATCGAAGGCCGCATCAAGCAGATCCGCCAGGAAATTGAGGACACCTCCTCGGATTACGACCGCGAGAAGCTGCAGGAGCGGCTGGCGAAGCTCGCCGGCGGCGTTGCCGTGATCAAGGTTGGCGCGCCCACGGAAGTGGAGATGAAGGAGAAGAAGGCCCGCGTGGAAGACGCCCTGCACTCCACCCGCGCGGCGGTGGAAGAGGGCGTGGTCGCCGGCGGTGGTGTGGCGCTCGTTCGGGCGCTGGCAGCCATCGATGGCCTGAAGGGTGACAACGAGGACCAGAACGTGGGAATCGCCATTGCCCAGCGGGCGATGACGTCACCTCTGCGTCAGATCGCCGCCAATGCCGGTGTCGAGGGTGCAGTCGTTCTGGACAAGGTGGCTGCGCTCAAGGGAAACAAAGGCTACAACGCCGCATCGGGCGAGTACGGTGACATGCTGGAGATGGGTATTCTCGATCCGGCCAAGGTCACCCGTACGGCGCTGCAGGCAGCAGCTTCCGTGGCCGGTCTGATGATCACCACCGAGGCGATGGTTGCCGAATCTCCGGAGGATAACCCTCCGGGAGGTGGTATGCCGGGCGGCATGCCGGACATGGGCGGCATGATGTAATGACCGTCCGTACCGGCGCGCCATTGGTGGCGCGCCGGCCTTCTGGAAAGCCCTACCGATTCGGTGGGGCTTTTTTTATGCGCTGGAATAACGCTATAGTCGCGACGAGGAACGGAGTCTGTGCCCGCACCGGCCATGCGGGGTTTAGGGCGGCGCGGTATAACACAGCCAACAACGCAAGCCAACGTCGCACGCTGGCAACGCGGAAGCTGATCAATCGGCAGCACAACGTCTAACAAAAGTTGGGGAGACCATCATGGATCAAGTACTGATCGACTACCTGGCCCGATGGGGCCATTTTCTCGCGGGCATAACCTGGATTGGCCTGCTTTACTACTTCAACTTCGTGCAGGGCGAATACTTCAAGGAAGCGGACGCCAGCTCGAGAACGGACGCGTTCACCAAGCTCGTGCCGAATGCGCTCTGGTGGTTCCGGTGGGGTGCGATGTTCACCTTCCTGACCGGTCTGATCATGCTCGGATTCCGCGGCGCCGGTGTGACCCTCGACATCACGGTGGGCGCGGTTATGGGAACGCTGATGTTCCTGAACGTCTGGCTGATCATCTGGCCCAACCAGAAAATCGTCATCGAGTCGAACAAGCAGGTCAAAGCGGGTGGCGAGGCGCTTCCGGAGGCGGCGGGTGCTGCACCCAAGGCGGGGCTCGCGTCGCGAACCAACACGCTCTTCTCGATTCCCATGCTGTTCTTCATGGGCTCGAGCGCACACTTCGCGCATGGCGGCCTTTCGGGCAACACCACCGCGCTCATCGTGGCGCTGGTGATCATCGCCATTCTCGAGCTGAACGCGATCTTCGGCAAGCAGGGTCCGATGACGTCCGTCCGCGGCGTGATCGTCTCCGGGTTCGTGCTGACCGCGGTGCTCTGGGCGGTGGTTGCGCTGCTCTGATCGGCGGCGCACCCGCGCACATGAAAAGACCCGCCCTGCGCGGGTCTTTTTTTTCTGCTCCCGCCTGTTCGGCAGCCGCTACATCCAGCGTTTCACACGCAGGTAGACGAGCATGCCGACCGTGACCCCCGCCATGACCGCGGCCACGAGGAGAAATGCTTCGGGGTTTTCGA